>CAZWXA010000623.1:0-2007 GCA_964637755.1 uncultured bacterium
GAAGGGTCCCCCATGCGCGGTCGCGCTGCTACGGTCTGCGGAGGTGTGTCAGCGCCAAGGCACGCTCTGAACGACCATGCTCCACCGACCCAAGGAAAAAACACCACGCCTCAAAGGCGACCTGCCCATCTTCCGCCGCCACTACCGCAGCCTCTTTCACGTGGACCCAGCCGAGTCCCCCGACTACTACCGCCTCTACCTCGCCTGGCTTCGTTTCTGCGGCGTGGACCCCAAATCCGGCAAGATGACCGACAAGGGCCTTGCCGTCTTGAAGGCGCTCCTCGACCAGGAGAACGTGAAGCGCGGCAGTCGCCGACGACCCCACCGCTAGACCCCCGACTTTTATTAGGGGTGTCGGGAAGCGATCTGCATCTGCCCGGCCCACACGAAGTATCTGTGCAGAGTCGAAGCTCGTCGTGGCTATGCATCGTCCACCTCTTCCCCTCGCCAGCCCCGAGCGCCCTCGCTGGCGCGTCGAACAAGATAACTGCCATGGACGCCGAGAGCAGCACGGTGGCACAGATGAGCTGCATCCTCCGGTCCATCGGAACGTCACCTCGCTCGCCCGCATCTCCCGCGGGCGCCTCTGGCCGTACGTCCCGCGGGACCGCGCATGGATCGCGTGGATCTGGGATCGTGGACTCCTTTCACCCAAGTCGTCGGGTGTCCACGAAACCGTAGCGACGACGGCGTGCGGCCGACATTCTCATTGACAGGCTCCGCGACAGGCTCTGCCCGCCCTCGCCCAGCACCCTCAGGTAGAGCGCCCGCAACTCGTCCCGCTTCTCCCGGAGGTTGTCCGGCCCGAAGTCGTCCGTCGGGATCTCCGGCAGCAGTTCGACCTCGACGACGCCCGGATGCGGGATGAGCGTCCCCACCGGCTGGCACTCCCGGGCGCCCCGCAGGACCCCGGGGATGATCGGCGCGTGCGCCGCGGCCGCCAGGTGGAACAGCCCCATCTTGAACGGCCCGAGACGCCCGTCGCGGGACCGCGTGCCCTCCGGCGTGATGAACACCGTCGCCCGCTCCTCCCGCAGCCGCCGGGCGGCCTCGGCGAGCGACCGCTTGGCCCGGCCGAGGTCGGAGCGGTCGACGATCACGACCTTGAACGCCACGAACGCCAGCCCGAGGAACGGCACCCACAGGAACTCCCGCTTCACGATGGGCGTCCCGTAGGGCGGCAGGAGCGAGGCGCACACGAACAGGTCGAGCTGGCTCGCGTGGTTGAACGCCACGAGCCGGGTCCGCCGTCCGGCCAGCCGCTCCGGGTTCACGACCCGCACTTCCACCCCGGCGACGAGGAGCACCATCCGGGCGCAGAACCGGGCGATGTGGTGGAAGTACGCCCGGACGCCGATCCGGAACGTCAGCAGCGCGAAGAGCGTCAGCCCCGTCAGCACGACGCCGAGCAGCAGCCAGGCCAGCCCCAGCAGCACCGACCCGCGCACGAGTCGCCACGCCCCCCGGGGCGCGTCCGGCCGGGGTCCGACCGGCCCCCTATCCTCCTGCGGCTGAGGCATCCCTCCAGTTTCGCCCATCGGCGGGGCCGCGTCGACGGGGCCGGATCGGCCTCGGCCAGCGTGAGCGGCTCGCCCCGCTCTGATCGGGGGGCGCGCTGGCCGGCGGCCGCCGGCGGCGCCGGGGGTGGCACGGCCGCGGGCTCGGCTTCGGGCGGCGGGCGCTCTCGATCGTGGAGGCGCTCACGTTGACGCCGCTCTTCGGGATGCCGCTGTGGGGCAAGGCGGAGGGACAATCGAGCGTCAACGTCTATCGCGGTGAAGACGGAACGCTTGTCCGCAGCTTCTACGCTACGGTCCCAGTGGACTATGCGACGACGATCTACAGCTATGGCGAGGATGAGCCCAACGCCTTCCGGACCGCGAAGGGTTACGCCATCCGCGACACCGTCGAGCAGGTCGCAGCGGCCTTCTGTCGCGGGCCCTCATCGCCCTGACGGTCCTGCCGGGATGTTGAGTGCAGCCCGGGCCTGCTTCCAGTCCTGACACC
>CAZWXA010000624.1:0-1984 GCA_964637755.1 uncultured bacterium
GGTCCACATCCCAGAGATCCCGGTACACGAGGATGTGGTACTGGCCCATGTGGCCCGCCCCGACGACTCCCGCCCGAATCCGCCGCGGCTCCATCAAAATATTCGCTCCTCTTCTGCTTCAGGCACTTCGCTCCCGGCCATCGGCCTGTGCGGCCCCACGATCCCGAGCCTCGAGGTTTCCACAAACTCCACGAGGCGCGCGATGAAGGGGGTCGGCGCGAGCTCGCCCCTGATGCGCCCGACGGCGGCTGCGGGGGAAAGCCCGGAGCGATAGAGGAGACGGAACGCAGTCTGGATCAGCCGCCGGTCCTCCACGCCCACGCCGCCGCGCCGGAGGCCGATGACATTGGCCGCCCGAGCGGTGGCGGGCACCCCGTCCGCGATCACGAACGGCGGCACGTCCTGGTTCACCTTGGAGTAGCCGCCGATGTAGGCGTAGGTGCCGATCCGGGCGAAGGGACGGATGCCGCTGAACCCGCCCACGGTCGCTTGGTCATCCACCCGGACATGGCCCGTCAGGCCCACGTAGTTGATGATGATCACGTGGTTCCCGATCTGGCAGTCGTGAGCGATGTGGCTTGAGGCCATGATGAGGCAGTGGTCGCCGATCGCCGTCCACCCGTTCTCGCGCGTGGCGCGGTGAATGGTCACGTGTTCCCGGATCACGGTTTCCGCGCCGATCTTGACGCCCGACGGCGTGCCCTCCCCAAACTTGAGGTCCTGGGGGGCCCCTCCGATGAGGGTCCCGTGCCCGATGCGACACCGCTCGCCGACGTGGATGGTGCTCTCGAGCACCACGTGGTGCCCGACCTGGCAGCCGGTCCCGAGGATCACTTCCGGCCCGATCACCGAGTAGGCGCCCACGCTGACCCCCCGCCCCAGCTCTGCCCGGGGATCGACGATCGCCGTGGGATGGATGCCCTCAGCGACCATCAGCCGCTTCGCTCCCGTTCGATTCGATCCCGAGCCGGGCCTCGAGCTCGCGGACCCGGCGCTCGAGCGCCCGGACCTTCTTGAGCAGGTCCGGAAGTCGGGGGATCGACGCGTAGATCCGGCGCGCTTCGGCCACGGGCCGCGCCGGGGTCCCCAGGTACTGCCCGGACGCGCGGATGTCTTTCGGCACACCAGACTGCGCTCCCAGCATGACGCCGTCGCCGAGCGTGACGTGATCGGCAAGGCCGACCTGTCCCCCCAGGACCGCGCCGTGGCCCACCCGGCAGGATCCGGAAATCCCGCTCTGCGCCACGACGATCGCGTGCTGCCCAATTTCGACATTGTGCCCAATCTGCACGAGGTTGTCGATCTTCGTCCCGCGCCGCACGACGGTATCGCCGAGGGTGGCACGGTCGATCGCGACGTTGGCGCCGATCTCGACGTCGTCCTCGACGATCACACCGCCGACCTGGGGGATCTTCTGGTGCGCGCTGCCGTCGAAGGCGTAGCCGAACCCGTCCGCTCCAAGGACGGCACCGGCGTGGATGATCACCCTCTTGCCGATGCGGACACCTTCACGGATGACCACGTTCGGATAGACAGTGGACTCCTCCCCGATCTCCACCCCTTCGCCGACGTACACCAAGGGGAAGATACGCGCACGCGCGCCGATCACGGCACGGGGCTGGACGACGGCAAACGCCCCCACTGAGGCGTTCGGGTGGACCCGACTGTCGGAAGCCACGAGCGCCGACGCATGAATCCCCGGCCGGAAAGGCGGAGCCGGGTAAAAGAGTTTGAGCAGCGCGATCAGGGCCGTCTGGGGCGATACGGCCCTGAGGAGCGGCGTGCGCAAGTCCTTGACCTCGGCCCCCACGAGGAGAGCGCCGGCGCGGGAGGACGCTGCCAGCGGCAGGTATTTCGAGTGCGTCACGAACGAGATCTGATCGGGGCCCGCCGTCTCGAGCGGTGCGACCCCCCGGATGACCCGTTCCCCGTCTCCCTCCAGAACCGCCCCCAGCGCCTCCGCCAGCTGCCCCAGGGTGTACGG
>CAZWXA010000625.1:0-1982 GCA_964637755.1 uncultured bacterium
ACGGCCCGGCGCAGGGAAGCGAGAACCCGAGCTTCATGTCAGCCTCCAGACGACGCCCGCCGGGCGCGGACATAGTCGACCAGGACGTACTGGCCGAGGCGCTCCGGCGTCGCGAAGAAGGCGCGGCCGCGGTTGATGCGCGTCATCTCCTCGACGAACGCCTTGAGCGCCGGGCTCCGGTCCAGCATGAAGGTGTTGATGGTGATCCCGTCGCGCGTGCAGCGCTGCACTTCCCTGAGGGTCTCCTGGATCGTGCGGTGGGTGGGTGGATACGCGAACTCCGCCTCGCCCCCCTCCAGGTGGGCCGTCGGCTCGCCGTCGGTGATCATGAGGATCTGCCTGTTGCCGCCCTTGTGGCGCGCCAGGAGCTGCCGGGCGAGCAGGAAACCCGCGTGCATGTTGGTCCCGACGTTCCAGTCGCTCCAGGCGAGGGTGGGGAGGTCTTCGACCCTGAACTCCCGCGCGTAGAGCGAGAAGCCGACGATCGAGAGGCTGTCGCGCGGGAACTGGCCGCGGATCAGCGCGTGGAGCGCCAGCGCGACCTTCTTGGCCGGCACGAACAGGCCGTTGTTGAGCATCGACCGGCTCATGTCGAGCATCACGACCGTGGCCGCCCGCGTCGACAGCTCGGTCCGGGAGACCGCGAAGTCGTCGGGCCCGAGCCGCACCGGGGTGCCGGGCCCGCTCCGCTCGACGGCGTTCATCAGCGTCTCCTTCAGGTCCAGGAGGAACGGGTCGCCGAACTCGTAGCGCTTGGTCTCGTCGGCCCGGTCGCCGCCCGCGCCGCGATGGCGCACGAGGTGCCGGCCGAAGCGGTCGCGCGTGAGGTGGGCGAAGATGTCGGCGAGCGCCTTGTCGGCGATCTTCCGGATGGCGCGGGCGGTCAGATCGAGCCGGGTGCCCCGGCGGTCGAGATACCCGGCCTCTTCGAGCTTCCGCGTGATCTCGCGGAGCTCTTCGAGCCCCCGCGCGGCCTCCTCGCCGAGGAGCTTCTCCACCTGCGCGGGGTCGATCTTCTCGAGGTCGTCCCCGCTCTGGGCGCGGCGGAGCTGGCCCTCGAGCTGCTCCATCTGCGACAGCTCGTCCATCAGGGCCATGGCCTGCCGGAGGGTCAGCTCCTCGTCCCCGCGGAAGTCGTGGCGGCGGAGCAGGTCGTCGAGCGGCGCCATCTCGTCGAGGTGCGCGGCGAGCTGCGCCATCGCGGCCTCGAGCCGCTCGTCCTTCATGAAGAGTGACCGCAGCATCTCCTGGAGCTGGCCGCGCTGCTCGGGCGACAGGCTCTCCAGGAGCGATTGCATCTGCGCCATCTGCCCGCGCATCTGCTCGAGGAGACCGTCGAGGCTCTCGGCTCCGGGAAAGTGGTCGCCCCACTTGTCCCGGAACGCCTGGAAGTCCGGCTCGCCGCCGTCCGCTCGCTCCCGGAGCATGCGGTTCAGGTCCTGGAGCATCTGCCGCATCCGTTCGAGGTCCCCGGGCGTCAGGCCCTGGAGCGCCTGCTGCATCCCCTGGAGGAACGGCCGCAGCATCTGCTGGCGGAGGGACTGCAAGAGCTCCTCGAAGAGGCGGCGCGCCTCGGGATCCATGAAGTCGTAGCTCTGGAGCTGCCTGATCCGGCCGGCCGCATCCTCGGGGAGCCGCTCGAGCATCTGCCGGTTCTGCCGGGCACGCTCCTCGAGCGCCTGCTGAGATGCCCCCGGAACCTCGCCGCGCTCGGCGCGCTCGCGCCCCTCCTCGACCCGGCGGTGGATGCCCTCGCGCTCGGTCTGGACGACCTGCTCGAGCTTCTGCGTGATGTCGTCGAGGGCGGAGCCGAGGTCCCAGCGATCGAGCTCGCGCTGCCGTCGCTCGCGGAGCTGCCGCAGGAGGTCCTGGAGGCCGGGCAACCGCTGTCCCTGGGGACCTCTCACGCCGCGCTGGAAGAGGCGACGCAGCGCCTTCCGGGGATCACCGTCCGCCAGCAGGTCGTCGGCCATCGCCGACAG
>CAZWXA010000626.1:0-1977 GCA_964637755.1 uncultured bacterium
GCCGAGATGGCGGCCGGCCGCCGGCGCCGCCTCGCCAAGCTCGGCTTCACCGAGCCGGATGCCGCGAGCCTCGCCGACCTGCACACGCGAAACTTCATGTAGGCTCTGCCTCAGCGCACCACAAGACCCTGCTGCTCAAGGGGAAACTCGAGCCGATCCCAGCTTTCTCCGGCGCGTCGTGCTTCAGTTCAAGACCGCGTCGGCGGACCGCACCAGCCACCTCGTGTTTGAGCCCTTGGACTTCCTCGCACGCCTGGCCGCCCTCACCCCACGCCCGAGGATCAATCCCAGTGCAGGCACAGGCCGCGCCGACGGCGAACGTCTCCGGGCCGCGCTTCACGAGGATCAAAGGCTCCCCGCGGATATGACCGAGGAGCGGCACTTCCTCCTCAAGGCTCGCGACGGGAATGCCCGCCGCGAGGTCGGGCTCGCTCGGAGCCGCTGGCTCGCTCACGCCCGAGCCATCGCTCACTCGCCCTTGCTCCGGTGGTCGTAGGAGACGGAGTAGGCGGTCGACCGGCCCGGCGCTGATCGGCGGCCAGCGCCACAAAACCGTCATGGGACCAAGGGCCCACACGTGCCACCATGTGGCCGGGAGGGCCGGTCATGGCGCCATTCGACTTCGACCTCGTCTGCCTGGGCAGCGGCCCCGCAGGGCAACGGGCGGCCGTGCAGGCCGCGAAGCTCGGGAAACGGGCGGCCGTCGTCGAGAAGCAGCGCATGGTGGGCGGCGTCTGTGTGGAAACCGGGACCATACCGAGCAAGACCTTCCGCGAGGCCGTGCTGGCGTTCGCCGCGGCCAGCGCCATCGTGGAGTCCGGCGTGTTGCGGCCCGACATTCGGCCCACGGCCGAGCACCTCCTCGCCCGGGTGAACGACGTCATCCGGCGTGAGGGCCTGGTAGTGGAGGACCAGCTCCGCCGCAACGGCGTCGTGGTGATCCGCGGCGCCGCGTCGTTTCTCGATCGGCACACCATGCTAGTGCAGGCGGACGACAGCGAGCGGCGCCTGACGGGAGAGCGGATCCTCGTCGCGGTGGGAACGACTCCGGGAATGTCGGAGGGCATTGTCGGTCGCGACGCCGTGGCCATCACGAGCGACCAGATCATGGCCCTGCGGCGCCTCCCCCACACGATGGCCGTGGTGGGAGCGGGGATCATCGGCATCGAGTATGCGTCGATGTTCGCCGCCCTGGGCGTGGAGGTCACCGTCGTCGACCGCCGCGAGCGGCCTCTGGAGTTTCTCGACCATGAGATCGTCGACGAGCTGGTCCACCAGATGCGCAAGCGCCGGGTGACCTTCCGGTTCGGTGAGGCGGTGGCGGGGGTGGCCGTCCAGGAAGGAGTGGACTCCGCGCCGCACGCCATCCTCGCCCTGGAATCCGGGAAGCGCATCACCGCCGAGCTGGCCCTCTTCTCGGTCGGCCGTCAGGGTGCCACCGGCTCCCTGAACCTGGCCGCGGCGGGACTCGAGGCCGACGAGCGAGGCCGCCTCGCTGTCGACGGCGAGTTCCGGACGCGCGTACCCCACATCTACGCGGCCGGCGATGTGATCGGATTCCCCAGCCTGGCCGCGACCTCCGCGGAGCAGGGACGCCTGGCCGCCTGTCACGCCTTCGGCGTGGTCACGCACCGCATGGCGGCGCACTTCCCGGTGGGCATCTACGCGGTGCCCGAGATTTCCATGGTCGGCGCCCCGGAGCATGTGTTGACCGAGCTACGAATTCCCTACGAGACCGGCGTCGCCCGCTATCGGGAGATCGCGCGGGGGCAGATCGTGGGCGACGACAGCGGGTTCTTCAAGATGATCTTCCATCGCGACGACCGTCACCTGCTCGGCGTCCACATCATGGGGACCGGGGCCACCGAGCTGATCCACATCGGACAGGCGGTGCTCGCGCTCGGCGGCGGCCTCGACTATTTCCTCGACACCGTCTTCAACTACCCGACCCTCGCCGAGTGCTACAAGGTGGCGGCC
>CAZWXA010000627.1:0-1971 GCA_964637755.1 uncultured bacterium
CCGTTCATGAATAATCCGGTCTAGGCCCGCTCGATCGAGCGCTCGGAGATCGTGGTGTCGAGCGCGCGCGCCATCTGGATCGCCTCGTCGATCGTGACCTCCTTGAACCGGATCGTGTCGCGGCCGGGCATGAGCTGCCCGACCTTCCAGCTGGAGGCGGAGATGAGGGTCGCGTTGCAGATGAAGCCGCCGAGGCTCGGCCCGTCCGCGACGAGGATGATGGGCTGGTCGCCGCTCATGTTGACCGTCCACACCGCGTAGCCGTCGTCGAGGATGTTGGACGGATGGCCGCCCGCCACCCCGCCGCCCGTGCGCGCCCACTGCCACTTGTGCGATTCGAGGCGGACGCCCATGCGGTTCGAGTTCCGGTCGACCTTCCAGGTGTGGCTGAAGAAGAACTCCATGTCCTCCGGCGTCAGGTAGTCCGGGTCCGCCTGCGGCCCGCGCATGGCCTCGATCTCCCATGGCGAGCCGTACCGGGGGCGGAGGTCCACCGGGAGCCGCCGCCCGCCGAGCTTCGCGGCGGAGCCGATCGGGTTCAGCCGGACGCGGTCACCCTTCTTGAGGCCCCGCCCCTCGAACCCACCGAAGCCGCCCACCGTGAAGGTGGCCCGGCTCCCCATGTACTCGGGCACGTCGATGGCGCCGCTCAGGGCCACGTAGGACCTGAACCCCGCGCTCTTGACCGTCTTCATCTCGAGCAGGTCGCCGGCCGAGACCCGGACGCTCTCCCAGAGCGGCAGCGGCGTGCCGTTGAGCGACGCCTGCATGTCCGCCCCCGTGACCGCGAGCGCCCGCTCGTCCTGGAATCTCGCCTTGAACCCGCCGAGCGTCACCTCGAGGGCCGCCGCTCCCTGGGGGTTGCCCACGAGCAGGTTCGCGATACGAAACGCGAAGTGGTCCATCGGCCCCGCCGGGTAGGTCCCGAGATCGAGGTAGCCGACCCGACCGGGGAAGTCCTGCACCGTCGTCTGGATGCCGCCTTCGAGGACCTCGAGCATGCCGCTCCCTCCCTTACGGAATCGCCACGTGCTTGACGGCGTCGGCCTGCCGGCGCTGGAAGGCCCCGACCTCGTCCCTGATCCCGTGCAGCAGCCCGAGGTAGGCCTTCACGTTGAGCGCCTCGTAGGAGACGATCTTGTAGCGGTAGGTCCCGTTGTAGACCTGCTCGCGGATCGACTCGAGCTGCGCGTCGGTCACCGGCACCCACTGGATGCGATCCGCCGGGTGGAGGAGGATCGGGTTCTCCTTGAAGGCGGGGTTCCGCTGCTGCAAATCGAAGATCGGGATCGTGCGCCCGAAGAGCTGGTAGCCTCCGGGCGAGGCCACGGGGTAGATCGCCACGCACGGCCCGCCGATCCCGACGGCGCCCTCGGGCGTCCAGGGCCGCGTCGGGTTGTACTTGGGCGTGACGATCGCGTACCGGGGATCGAGCGGGAACATGAAGGGCAGGCCCGGCCAGAAGCCGATGCAGGCGTTCCACCACTCGGTCGCGCAGATGTAGTCGATGACCTCCTGGACCCCGCGGAGACCATTGCACTGGGCGATGTACTCGATGTTGTGCCCGTTCACCACGTTCGGGGCGTCCTGCCGCGTGAACCTCACGTAGCGCTCGATGTCGGCCCGGGTCCACTGGTCCGCGAATGCGATGGGCAGCTCCACCCGCCGGCTCGGGATGTTGAGGTTCTCGACGGACGGGACCGTGTCCTCGAGCTTCTTGAGCGTCTCCACGAGCTGCCGCGGGGGGAGCTTGAGGCTGTCGTAGTGGATCAGCATGCTCCGGAGCGCCGGCACGGTCTCGACGACGCCGTCCACCTCCGCCCGCCGGAGCGCGTCGTTGAGGCCGAAGATCCGGAAGTTCATCGTCAGGTCGAGCACCATCTCCCCGTACTCGAGCAGGATGAACCGGTCGCCCGCGTACCGGTACACCACATGTGGCCGCTCCCCCGAGGCGGGGAGCGTGTCGATCAC
>CAZWXA010000628.1:0-1969 GCA_964637755.1 uncultured bacterium
CGGCGCTTCCCGGCGCCCGCGCCGGCCGCCGCCGCGTCCCGGATCCAGTGGCCGCTCTTCCCGCCCGACTTCTCCAGCAGGCCGACCTCCGTGATGGTGACGCCCTTCTCGAGGGCCTTCACCATGTCGTAGACGGTGAGCGCGGCGACCGCCGCTGCGGTGAGGGCCTCCATCTCCACGCCGGTCTTGTCGACCGTTCGCACTCGCGTCTCGATCGCGAGCCTGGACGTCGCATCGTCGAGGTCGAACGTCACGTCGACGCCCGTGATCCTGAGCGGGTGACAGAGGGGGATCAGGTCGGGAGTCCGCTTCGCCGCGAGGATGCCGGCAGTGCGCGCCACGCCGAGCACGTCGCCCTTCTTGACCTGGCCCGCCCGGATTGCCGCGAGCGTGGCGGGCTGCATCACGAGCACGGCGCGCGCCACGGCTTCGCGGGCGGTCTCCGCTTTCGCGGAGACATCGACCATGCGGGCGTCGCCTTCGGGCGTGAGATGAGAGAGGCCGCGGAACGATGCCTCTCTCATGGGTCAGACTTCCGCGTCAGGCGGTGACGCTGTGTCGGGCGTGGCGGATGAGGGCCTCCATGCGGTCCTTGGCCGTCAGCTTGAGCTTCTTCAGTTCGCTCATCCGCCACTGCTGGTCCGGGGTCAGGGGGGGGTGCTGCCTGAGCTGCTCGAGTTCTTGATCGTGGGAGAGGTGTTCGCTGCGGAGGCGCCGGAACTCGTCGTTCTCGGCCATGAGTCGCTCGATCAGGGCCTCCTGATCCATTCGGACCTCCTTCGCTTTTCTTTCTTATAGGCAATGGGAGAAACGTTGTCAAGCAAAGCCGTCGAGCCGGATCAGGTGCGGCGCGCTGGCCTTGAAGGTGGCGGCCACCTCGACGCCCTCGGCGAGCCCCAGCTCCTCGACCGATCGAGAGGTCACGAGCGCGATGAGGGGAAAGCCGCAGTCCACGACCACGCGCGCCTGGAACCCGGCCGCGGTCACCTGGGTCACGATGCCGGCTATCCGGTTGCGGGCGCTCGACGGCGGAAACACGGCATCGGCGCGGGCGAGCGTGACGTCCTCGGGGCGCAGGCAGAACCGCACCCGCTCCCCCGGGACGGCACGCGCCGCCACCTGGATCTTCCGCCCGCCGACGGTGACGAGCGTGACGCCGGCCTCGCTCGATTCCACGCGCCCGTCGACGATGGTCTCGATGCCGATGAACCGCGCCACCTCGTCGGAGACGGGCGCGCGAAACAGCCGCTCCGGACTGTCGACCTGGACGATGCGCCCCGCCACCATGACCGCGATCCGGTCGGCGAGGGCGCGCGCTTCCGTCCGGTCGTGCGTGACGAGGACCGTGGTGACGTGCTCGCGATGGAGGATCGCGCCGAGGTCCGCGAGCAGGGCGTCCCGGGAAGGCTGGTCGAGGGAGGAGAACGGCTCGTCGAGCAGGAGGATCTCCGGTTCGAGCACGAGGGCCCGCGCGAGGGCGCAGCGCTGCGCCTCGCCGCCGGAGAGCGTGCGCGCCCGGCGCGCCGCGAGGCCCGCGATCCCGAAGCGGTGGAGCCACCGCTCGACACGCTCCCGCCGCTCGCGCGCGGGGACGCCACGGAAGCGGAGCCCGAGCGCCACGTTGTCGAACGCCGTCGTGTCGGCGAGCAGCGGCTCCTGGAAGACCACCGCCATCCGGCGGCGTAGCGCGAGCCCGCGCGCACTCGAGACGACGGAGCCCCGGAACCTCACCTCGCCCGTCGCCGGCGCTTCGAGGAGCCCGAGGACGCGGAGCAGGGTCGACTTGCCGGCCCCGTTCGGCCCGATGATGGCCAGGAGCTGGCCGTTCTCGACCGAGAGCTCCGGGACGTCGAGGGCGATCGAGGCGCCGTGGCGGACGGTGACGCCGGCCAGCGAGACGACGGACACGGCGCTAGGAGGCCGCGGGAGAGGGCACATCAGCGGAGTTGGCTCGCTCGCCTTGCATCCG
>CAZWXA010000629.1:0-1969 GCA_964637755.1 uncultured bacterium
GTCCGGCGTTCGAGCCGAGGAGCGCGTCCGGAGACTCGGTGCGAGGCCCGAAGGGGATCGAGGTGAGCCTCGGAATCGGAGACACGTGAAGCACGAGGCGATATCCGCGAGCGAGACCGGGCAACGGAAACGTGGACGGCGGGTCACACGCAGGATACGGAGAACGGCATGGACGGCAGATTGGTGCTCAGTGGCGCGACGCTGATCGATGGCGCGGGCGGGCCCCCGGTGACGGGTCGTGCCGTCGTCGTCGAGGGCGACCGGGTCGTCGATGTCGTGGGCGACGCCCGCGCGCCGGCCGGCAGGGTCGTGCGGCTCGAAGGATTGACGTTGCTGCCCGGCCTGATCAATTGCCACGTCCACCTGTGTCTGGGTGGTGAGGCTGATCCGGTGCGTCCGCTCGTCGATGACCCGCTGGCGCTGACTACGCTGAAGGCGGCGCTCCGCGCCCGGCGAACCGTGGCGGCCGGAGTGACGACCGTCCGCGACCTGGGGGGCAAGGACTATCTCGAGCTCTCCGTCAAGCGCGCGATCGACGAAGGGCTGATCCCCGGTCCTCGAGTGGTCGCGGCGGGTCGCGGCATCTGCATGACTGGCGGTCACGGGTGGTGGTTCGGCCGGGAGGCCGACGGCGCGGACGACGTTCGCAGGGCGGTGCGCGAGCAGTTGAAGGCAGGGGTCGACGTGATCAAGATCTTCGCGACCGGGGGAGTCATGACTCCCGGAGTCGAACCCGGTTCGCTCCAGCTGACCGAGGCGGAGATCCGGGCCGCGGTCGAGGAGGCCCGCAAGGCGGGTCGGCGGGTGGCCGCACACGCCCAGGCAGCAACCGGCATCAGGTACTGTGTCGACGCCGGCATCACGACGATCGAGCACGGGGTCTTCCTCGATGCGGACCTCGCGGGGCGCATGAAGCGGGATGGGGTGTTTCTTGTCCCGACCCTGTTCGCTCCACGGGCCATCGCGGAAGGAGGCGAGGCGGCAGGAATCCCGGCGTTCATGGTCCGGAAAGCTCGAGAGGTCCTCGACGCCCACGGGAGAAGCTTCGAACTGGCCGTCCGGGCGGGCGTGCCGATCGCCGCCGGCACGGACGCGGGCACACCCCTGAACCCACATGGCAGCATGGTTCCGGAACTCGAGATGATGATCGGGCTTGGCCTTCACCCCCTGGAGGCACTGCGGGCCGCCACTTCAGGCGCGGCTTCGGCCCTGGGCCTCGACCTCGAGATCGGTCGGGTGGCGCCCGGCTTCGTGGCCGACCTGCTCGCTGTCGCCGGCGACCCACTTGCGGACATCCGGGCTCTCGAGGACGTCCGCCTTGTCCTGGCAAGGGGCAACGCGATCATCGACAAGCTCGGTCCAGGAGACAGGTTGGCGCTGGCAGTGTGACGTCGCTGGTACGCCGCGTCCGTTCATGAGCTGCGGCTCCGGGGTGGCCAGCGATCGACCTCCTCCTCTCGGCTTCGTCCAGGGACCGTGTCATCTCCGACCGGCGGGGCGGATTTCGGAATGGCGGGGCTGGAATCACGGAATTCCTCCCCGACGAGATCAGGAGATTGTGGAGGAGGTGCAGCGCGCTCGCGCGGCCGGGTTGTCGAGGCAGGAAATCGACGACCCCAGGAGGCTTCCTCCTGGGGTCGTCGTCGACGCTCGGCGTCGAAGCGCCTTGTTTACTTCTTGAGTGCGGCGATCGCGGTTTCGGCCTTCGCCTTGGCCGTCTTCATGTCCCCAGCCTTGCACGCCGCCTCGGCTTCCTTCACCAGCTTGGCCGCGTTGCTGGCCTGGATCTGCTTCGCCCCCGCCGCCCGCGGAGCGTTGGCATTCTCGACCCGGGGCGCCTGGGTGTCCTGCATGCGCGGGGCCTGCACGTCCTTGCTGCTCACACGCGGGGCCTGCACATCCTGGATGCGCGGGGCCTGGGTGTCCTGCATGCGCGGGGCCTGCACGTCCTTGCTGCTCACACGCGGGG
>CAZWXA010000630.1:0-1967 GCA_964637755.1 uncultured bacterium
GCAAGCGCGAGTTCGAGCACAGGAATGACATCGTCGAAATCGGGCGGCGCCTCTACCAGAAGGGGTTCATCGCCGCCGCCGACGGCAACGTGAGCATCCGCCTTGAGGGGGACCGGATCCTGACCACTCCCTCGGGCCGCAACAAGGGACGGCTCGATCCGGAGGATCTCGTCGTCACCGACATCCAGGGCCGGAAGCTGTACGGGCGCCTGGAGCCATCATCCGAGATCGAGATGCACCTGGTCATGTACCACGAAAGGCCGGACGTCGGCGCCGTTGTGCACGCTCACCCGCCCTGCGCTTCCGGCTTCGCGGTGGCCGGGATCCCGATGGATCAGCCGCTGCTGTCGGAGGTGGTCCTGACGCTGGGCACGGTTCCGCTGGCGCAGTACGGCACCCCCACGACCCCGGAGCTCGCCGAGGCGGTACGTCCATACGCGAGGTACGACGGGATCCTTCTCGCGAACCACGGCGCCCTGACGGTCGGCGGAGATGTCCACCATGCCTACGACCGCATGGAGACGCTGGAGCACTCGGCGCACATCTACGTCGTCGCCAGGACGCTGGGCAGCGAGAGGCCGCTTTCCGACGAGCACGTGGCCAAGCTCAGGGAGATCCGCGAGAGGTTGCATTTCAGCCCGCCGGCGCACGCATGCCTGAGCTGCAAGGTCCTCGAGGACCGCATGGGGACCGTCTCGGCCAGGCTGGCCGACCCCGGCCCAGGCGGGACCTACAACCTGTCGCGGGAAGACCTGGTCGATCTGATCACCGACGTTGTGAAGCATCTGTAGCGGAGAGCTGATGAAGGACGAGAGGGAGGAGCGGATGGGTGAGGCCCTTGGGATGATCGAGACTCGCGGTCTCGTGGCGATGATCGAGGCGTCCGACGCCATGGTGAAGGCGGCGAAGGTCACGCTGATCGGGTACGAGAAGATTGGATCCGGACTCGTGACGGCCATTGTCCGGGGCGACGTCGCCGCGGTCAAGGCCGCGACGGACGCCGGCGCCGCCGCGGCGCGCAAAGTGGGTGAGCTCGTCTCCGTGCACGTGATCCCCAGGCCGCACCAGAGCCTCGAGGACCGCCTGCCGATCGGGAAGACCGCCCGCGGCTGAGGGGTCGTTAGATGTTTCTCGCACGGATCGTTGGAACCGTCGTCGCCACACGCAAGGATGAGCGTCTCGAGGGCTGCAAGATCCTCATCGTGCAGCCGCTGGATCCGTCCGGCCGGGACGCAGGCGCTCCGGTCGTGGCGGTGGACACCGTGAGCGCGGGGTACAAGGAGACCGTGCTCGTGGTCACGGGTTCGTCCGCCCGCATGACCTCGCGCACCAAGGACGCGCCGGTGGACGCGGCCATCGTCGGGATCGTGGACACGATTTCCCTGGACCGCCTGCCGGAGACGAAAGACTCCACTCGATGAACCTCGCGCGCATCGTGGGCCGGATCGTCTCCACTCACAAAGACCCGGGACTCTCGGGCCGCAAGCTGCTCGTTCTGATCCCCCTCGATCACGAGCAGCGGGAGGCCGGAGCTCCCTTCGTGGCGGTGGATGCCGTGGGCGCCGGCGCCGCGGAGCTGGTCATCTTCGTCAAGGGCCGCGAGGCGGCTCATGCCTTCCCCAACGACCACGTGCCTACGGACGCCAGTGTCGTGGGGATCGTCGATCAGGCCTCCCGGGGGCGCTGATGCTACTGGCCGATGTCACGGGTCAGGTCGTCGCCACGGCAAAACATGCCGACCTGGTGGGCCTTCCGCTGCTCCTGGTGCGTCCCGTGGCACCCGACGGCCGGGTCTCAGGACCCGACATGATGGCGGTGGACACCGTCGGGGCCGGCGTGGGCGAGCGGGTCCTCGTGGTGGTGGAAGGACGCTCCGCGGGGGAGGCGGTGCGCCGTTTTGCGGCGCCCCTGGATGCCGCCATCGTGGGCATCGTCGATCGGATCGACCCCGCCTGAAAATCCCCGAC
>CAZWXA010000631.1:0-1959 GCA_964637755.1 uncultured bacterium
TCTGCTCCTACTTGCTGATCGGGTTCTGGTACGAGCGGCCGTTGGCGGCCGCGGCCGGGAAGAAGGCGTTCATCGTCAACCGCATCGGCGACTTCGGCTTCGGTCTCGGTGTGATCTGGCTCTGGACGGCGCTCGGCACCCTCGACTACGCCGCGGTCTTTGCTCGCGCCGGCACGCTCGCGCCGGCGACGGCGACGGGGATCGCGCTCCTCCTCTTCATGGGCGCCTGCGGGAAGTCCGCGCAGCTCCCCCTCCACACGTGGCTCCCGGACGCGATGGAGGGGCCGACGCCGGTGTCCGCCCTGATCCACGCCGCCACCATGGTGACCGCGGGCGTCTACCTGGTGGCCCGGAGCCACGCGCTCTTCGAGCGCTCGGGGTTCGCGCTCGAGGTCGTCGCCTGGGTCGGCGCGGCGACGGCGCTCTTCGCGGCGACGATCGGTCTGGTCCAGACGGACATCAAGCGGGTCCTCGCGTACTCCACCATCAGCCAGCTCGGCTACATGTTCGCCGCGGTGGGCATCGGCGCCTACGCGGCCGGCCTCTTCCACCTCGTCACGCACGCCTTCTTCAAGGCGCTCCTCTTTCTCGGCGCGGGGAGCGTGATCCACGCGCTCGGGGGCGAGCAGGACCTGAGGAAGATGGGTGGGCTCGCCCCGCGGATGGTGACGACGGCCGTCACGATGACGATCGGCGCCGCCGCCCTGTCCGGCGTGCCGGGGCTCGCCGGCTTCTTCTCGAAGGATGCGATTCTCGAGGCCGCCTACGCGGAGGGCCATCTCGGCCTGTGGTCGATGCTGCTGCTCGGGGCCGGCCTCACCTCGTTCTACACGTTCCGGCTCCTGTTCCTGACCTTCTACACGGCGCCCCACATGTCGCGGGAGTCGGCGCACCGCGTGCACGAGTCCCCGGCGGCGATGACCCTCCCGCTCCTGGCGCTGGCGGTGCTCACCGCCGTCACGGGCTTCGCGATCGGGATCCCCTCCGCCGGCGGCACGCTGTTCGCGCGCTTCCTGGCGCCGGTCTTCCCCCTTCGCGAGGCCGGGCACGGCGGCGTCGCCGCCTACGCGCTCCTGCTGCTGTCCGTCATCGTGGTGGCCGCCGGGTTCCTGCTCGCCTGGCTCCTGTACATGAGCCGCGCCGGCTCGCCCGAGCCCGCCGGCCGCCGGCGCACGCCGATCCACGCCCTGCTCGCCAACGCCTACTACGTCGATCGGATCTACGACGTCCTGCTGGTGCGGCCGATCCACGCGCTCTTTGTCTTCCTCGCCACCGCGTTCGACCTGGGCGTGCTGGACGGCGTGGTCAACGGCGTCGGCCGCGCGGTGGTGGGCTGGGCACGCGGGCTCCGCCGCCTCCAGACGGGGTACGTCGTGCACTACGCGCTGACGATGCTGCTGGGCGCGGTGGCCCTCGTGGGGTTCTTCCTCGCCCGATGACCCCGGGCCTCCTGACGGCGGTCACGGTCCTGCCGGCCCTGGCCGCCGTGTTCGTGGCAGTCCTGCCGCGGCGGGCGACCGCCCTGATCCGCGCGGTTGGCCTCGTGGTCGCGGTGGCGGTGTTCGCCCTCGCCGTCCCGCTCTACATCCGGTTCGACGGGGGCCGTGCGGGGTTCCAGTTCGAGGAGCGCGCGACCTGGATGCCGACGCTCGGTGTCTCGTACCACGTGGGGATCGACGGGATCAGCCTCCTCCTGGTGCTCCTGACGACGCTGCTGACGCCGATGGCGCTCGGGTCGGCGTGGCGCGCGATCGAGGAGCGGACGAAGGAGTTCGTGATGGCCATGCTCGTCCTCGAGACGGGCATGCTGGGGGTCTTCATCAGCCTCGACCTCTTCCTGTTCTACGTCTTCTGGGAGGCGACGCTGATCCCGATGTACTTCATCATCGGCGTGTGGGGCGGGTCCAACCGCATCTACGCCGCGGTCAAGTTCGTGCTGTACACGATGGCCGGGTCGCT
>CAZWXA010000632.1:0-1958 GCA_964637755.1 uncultured bacterium
ACCGCGGCGCTTCGGTGCGCATCCCGTGGCAGGTGGCCATCGACCGCAAGGGCTACATCGAAGACCGGCGCCCGAACGCGAACATGGACCCGTACGTCGTAACGCGCCTGATCACGGACACGTCGCAGGACGCCGCCGATGTCGCGCTGCCCGGCCTGACCTCGAGCGCACGGGGACGAGGCGCTCGCGCCGTTCTCGTCCCGGGAATCTGCCCCTCCGGCCTCCACCTCGTCAACGGACGCTAGAACCAAGGCGCTGCAGCCGCAAGGCCCAACGGACCGGCTCGATCGGCGCTCCGCTTCGAGGATCACTGCGCGCGGAACTTCCCCGTCACGACGAAGGTGGCCTGCGTCGCCGGCGCTTCCCGCGCCAGGACGTCACGCACGGCGTTTCTCACGGACTCGTCGTCGCGCTCGAGATAGACGGTGATCTCGCCGCCGGGCGCCCCGATCCCGCTTACTCCGGCAATCTGCAACAGGAGCGGGGACAGGCGCCGCTTGAGATGGAGCACGGGGTCGGCGGTCACGCTCACACCGCCAGGGTCGCCCCGAGGGCGTTCAGGGCTTCCGACATGGAGTTCGCAAGCGTGTGGCTACTCGAACCGGCGAAGAGTAGCGCGGTGGCGCGTTTCGTGGCGCGGTCGATGATGACCGAGCCCGAGTCGCCGGCGTCGGAGAAAGGTTTCGCCCCTCCCACGATCACGACCTGGTCCTGGAAGACGGCGACGCGTCCGTCGTAACCAACCTGCACGTCCGCGGCGACGTCGAATACCTTTCCCCGGGTATAGCCGGTCGTGCGCCCGTGCTTCTCGACGTTCATGCCGACCGTGGGCGCGATCGGCTCCCCGCTCTTCAGCTTGCCGACCAGCGGAAGGAAGCGTGGACTGACGAACGACGGATCCAGGACCTCGGCGATGGCGGCGTCCACGGTGTTGGTACCGCCGGCGCCGAAGTTGATCGCGACGAACTGCGTGAGCTTCGCGATCTGATCGCTCGCCGGCTCGCCGCCGTCGAGCAGGCCCGGCTGGAAGATCGGGCTCCCAAGCGGGAGCTGGTTCTCGTTGGCGAGCACGTGGTTGTTGCTGATGATGTGGCGGACGCCGTTACGCTGCACCACCGCGCCCATGCTCCCCGCCATCACGAACCTGGCCATGTCCCCGGTAAACCGGAAACCGCACGAGCAACTGGGCTTTGCCGGGCGGAGCCGGCGCCGGGCGATCGGCACCGCCAGCGCACGGAAGCGCCCGCTCTCGATGACGTCGGTCTCGATCCCCTCGACGCGGTCCGGCAGGAGGCTCGCCCGCGGAATCACGCCCTTGGCCAGCTTCCGCTCGACGTAGATCCGGACACACTGGCGGGTGGTCGCTTTGCCCTTGACGACCTTGGTGCCGATACCGACACCCACCACGTTCTCGCTGGGTTGGGCCGACGCCCGTGACGCCGTGAAACGCATGGGCACCTCCGCACCGGCAAGGAAGCGGCGGGCTATCGCCCGCTTGGCGTCGCGGAGATCCGGCGAGATCTGATCGACAGTCAGCGCTGTCTTCCGGGACATGGGGGACATGGGGCACCTCCTCGGTCCGCGGGGTTGGTCTGGGCTCGGATCGCGCGGCATCCTGGCCACGCGGGACAAGCGTAGCCCGGGGAGGCCAGCCTGGGCAAGACGTCCGCGGGACTCCTCAGCGCAGGAGCCAGGAGCTTGGTGCCGCGCTGGACGAAGTCGAGCAGTGGCTCCGGCAGGTTGAGGTACCCCAGGAGCGGCACGAGGGCGCCCACCGTCTGGCCCATCAGCTCCACGAACGAGCGCAGGTCGAAGGGCACGACACGCATCCGGTGGATATGCGTGTCCAGGGCGACCGCCTCCGAGCGGGCGACCGGCCGCGTCGCGTCGCGTCGCGGGTGGACGCGACGGTCAGTGCAGGAGTCCCACCAGGAGCACGCCGGTGCCGAGCCCGGCGA
>CAZWXA010000633.1:0-1954 GCA_964637755.1 uncultured bacterium
GACGTGAAGGGCCGCACCTGGCCCGGCCACCGCCCCTGCTCGGCGGCCCTGGCCGAGTCGGGGCTCGTCAGCACCTCGGGGCTCTCGAGCTCGTAGAGCGCGCTGTAGCGCGGCTCGTTCTCCACCACGATCGTCTTCCGCTCGCCGCCGAGGATCAGCGTGAGCTCCCGGGTCTTGAAGCGCGCGGCCGAGATCACGCCGGGCACGGCGGTGATCAGCGGCACGTGCTCCCGGTCGTACACCTCGTTGAACAGCGCCTCCTTGTCCGGCGCGACGTCCATGGCCGCGGTGAAGAGATAGCGGGACTGGAATGGCATAGATCCTCCTCCGGTGATGTGGTTCGCTTCGCGCCGAGTACCGGTACTCTACACCGGCTGGAATCCTCCTCCACCTCGGCCTCGACCGGATGGCGGCGGGCGCCGTCCGGGCGAAGGCCGGGCTAGCCCGCGAAGCGCGGCTCGGGCAGGCCGCGGATTCCGAGGCCGGTGATCCGGAACAGGCTTCCCGCCAGGAACTGGGGCCGGACTTCCTTCGCGAACCGGTCGTGGACTGCCGGGTGCTTGACCCGCGCCATGGACGTGACCCAGAGCTCGTCGAGCCGGTCTCCCCCGAACATGACGCTCGTGATGTTCCGGACCGGCATTCCGATGCGCCGCTCCACGCTGCCGTCGGGAGCGTAGCGGACCAGGTCCCCGGAGATGAGCTGCGCGTTCCACACGCAGCCCTCCTCGTCGACGGTGGAGCCGTCCGCCACACCGGCGTCATTCTTGAAGGACGCGAACGTGCGCCGGTTGGAGAGCCCGCCGGTCGCGATGTCGTAGTCATACGCCCAGACCTCGCCCTGGAAAGTGTCGGCGAGGTAGAACGTCCGATCATCCGGGCTCCAGCACGGACCGTTGGAGCAGATGATTCTATCGTCGACCCTGGCCACACGAAGGTCGGGATCGAGCCGCCACAGCCCGCAGATCTTCAACTCCTCCTTGTCGTCCATCCCGCCCGCGAAGAAGCGGCCGCGCCGGTCGCACTTGCCGTCGTTCAGGCGGGTGCGGGGCTGGTCCGCGTCGACGAGCTGGATCAGCTCCAGCCGGCTGTTCCGGAAATCGAACACGTAGAAGCCGTCGTCGAGCGCGAGCACCGCCCCGCCACCCTGTCGCAGCGCGAGCGAGCCGACGTCGCGGTCGATCGACCACTGCCGGACCTGGCCGGTGCGGGGATCGAGCCGCCAGATCGCGGGCTTGCCGACCCGGCGGCCGGTACAGTCGAGCCAGTACAGGCACCCCTCCTGGACATCCCAGACAGGGCCCTCGCCGAGGTGATTCTCGCACTGCAGGACGCACTCGATCCTGATCGCCACGTCGCCGGTCCCTCCTGGGGCACGGACACGCCGAGGCTAGCGGCTGGAGAGGAGCGAAGTCAAGCGTCCAACGTCCTCCACCGGGCCCACGACCTGACCTATTGAGCCCCTTCGGCCCGTACGACCGCGCCCGGGTTCCGGCCGGTCTTCTGTTCTTGCGGTGGCCCGCCTTCGCTCGCCGCCACCTCGGCCTCGACGCTTCGCTGGAGCGAGACGAGGCGATCGCTGTACCTGACCGGATAACGTTCGGCGTCGTGCAGGCGGCGCACCGCCTGCGGCAGCGCGGCGACCTCGGCGGCGCAGTGCACGCGGATCGCCTCGAGCGGCGGGGGCGGCTCCACGACGCAGCCCTCGCGCATCACCGTGCGGAGCAGGGGAACCGCCGCGGGAGACGGTGCTGGCTCGTCCTCGAGCGCGATCAGATCACCCTCGTACGCACGGCCCGGACCCCGGAACCGGTACACCTGCTTCCGCCCGGTCCACGTGGCCTTGCCCGCGCTGAGCTTGAGAACGTTCCGCGTCCCGTACCGCACGAGCTTGTACGCCATGTCGAGATAGGGGGCGTCGGCGGAGACGTTCATGCGCGTGCCGACCCCGAAC
>CAZWXA010000634.1:0-1949 GCA_964637755.1 uncultured bacterium
CACCGCCTCGTAGGCGATGTAGAAGCAGTCGCCCGGGGTGGCCGGTGCCAGCACCACGACAGGCGCCTCGCTGTTGCGCCCGTAGAGCGCCTGCATCAGGTCCGCCTGCTCGGTCTTGGTCGGCAGGCCCGTCGACGGGCCCCCTCGCTGGATGTCGAAGATCACGAGCGGCAGCTCGGCCATCACCGCGAGGCCGATCCCCTCGCTCTTGAGGGCGATGCCCGGCCCGCTCGACGCCGTCACGCCGATGGCGCCGCCGAAGGACGCGCCGATCGCCGCGCTCACCGCCGCGATCTCGTCCTCGGCCTGGATCGTCCGGATCCTGAAGCGCTTGTGCATCGACAGCTCGTGCAGGATGTCGCTCGCGGGCGTGATGGGATACGCGCCGTAGACGATCGGGAGCTTCGAGTGCTGCGCCGCGGCGAGGAGCCCCCACGCGAGGGCGCGGTTGCCCGTCATCGCGCGGTACAGGCCCGGCGCCATCTCCGCAGGCTCGATCGCGTAGTGCTCGCCGAAGATCTCCGCCGTCTCGCCGAAGGCGTGGCCCGCCTTGAGCACCCGGGTGTTGGCCTCGGCCATCACGGGGTTCTTGCCGAACCTCCTCTTGATCCAGTCGAGCGTCGGGTCGAGCGGCCGCGTGTAGATCCAGGACACGAGGCCGAGCGCGAAGAAGTTCTTGCAGCGCCCCTTCTCCTTGGTGTTGAGCGACAGGTCCTGGAGCGCCTCCATCGTGAGCCCCGCCATGTCGACCTTGTGCAGGCGGTAGCCCTCGGCCAGCGTCGGATCGTCGATCGGATTCGAGGTGTAGCCGGCCTTGTCGAGGTTCCGCTTGTCGAAGGCCTCGGTGTTCACGATCAGGAGACCGCCGGCCTTCAGGTCGCCCAGGTGCACCTTGAGCGCGGCCGGGTTCATGACGATGAGGCAGTCGAGCCGGTCTCCCGGGGTGTACACGCGCTGGCTGCCGAACTGGAGCTGGAAGCTCGACACGCCGAACAGCGTGCCCGCTGGCGCGCGGATCTCCGCCGGGAAGTTCGGCAGGGTGGCGAGGTCGCTCCCGGCCACCGCCGACTCGATCGTGAACTGCTCGCCGGTCAACTGCATGCCGTCGCCGGAGTCTCCCGCGAATCGAACCACCGCGCGGTCGAGGTCGCGACGCGGCTTTGCGACTGCGCGAGCCACTGGGTCAGCCATTGCCCCTTCTCTCCTCGTTCACCGTGCTCCCCCCGGGCCTCGCTGGCCGCAACGGGCTCCTCGCGGTCCGCCCCACGAACAGGCCCCGCTAGCCGGCGTCGACCTCGTGCGGGTGCTTGATCTCGTCTCCGGGGCGCATGTTCAGCACCGTCTCCGGGAACCGGTCGACCAGCCATCGAATCACATCGGTGACGGTGACCACACCGATCGGCCGCCGCTCCGCGTCGATCAGCGGGATCGTGCGGTAGCCGGCCACGCTCATCCGGTTGAGTGCGTACGCGATCCGGTCGCGCGGCGAGAGCGCCTCGGGCTCCCGGGTCATGACGGCACCGAGCGGTGTCCGCCGCGTGTCCAGGTCCCGGCCGACGACCCGCATGAGCACGTCGCGCTCGGTGAAGATCCCGGTCAGCCGCCCGTCCCCGTCGAGCACGAGGACGCCCGCCTGCCGCCTCGCGAGCATGGCCGCGATGGCGTCGTGCACCGTGGTGGTCTCTCCGACACAGATCGGCTCGGCGGGCAAGAGCAGCGTGATCTTGTCCGCCAGAAGCGCGCCCTTGATCTCGCGAACCTCGTCCTCGGACGCCGTCGCATGCTCGTCGTCGAACTCGCTCATGTCCTGCCTCCCGCCCCACCCCTCTGCCTGGCCACAGTCCGCCTCCGAACGATCGCTGGTTGAAGTTGACCGGTCCCGCGCGGAGGGGCGCGCCCGGGGTGCTCCGAAGTCCATCGGCAAGGCCCGGACCCCCACGGGCGTGGCG
>CAZWXA010000635.1:0-1946 GCA_964637755.1 uncultured bacterium
AAGGTGGAGAGGGACCGCCTGCTCGACGTCCTGCGGCAGACCGACTGGAATCTCTCCCGCGCGGCCGCCCTGCTCGGCATGGCGCGGAACACCCTTCGGTACCGTGTCGAGAAGTACGGGCTCCGGCCGGGTCTCCCCGCGCGCGGGCCGAGTCCTCGACGCGTGCAGGCCGCCGTGCCGGAGACCGTCGAGCCGGCCCCGGCACGTGCCGACATCCGGCCGGGAACCCACGCGTCAGCCCTCCTGCGCTGGGAGCCGTGCCGCCTCACCCTGCTGCGCGCGGCGCTGGGCGCGCGCCATGCCTCCGACTTCCCGCCGCGCGCGACCCGCGCCCTCGAGATCCTGGTCGAGAAGGTGGAGACCTTCGGCGGACGTGTCGAGGAGATGAGCCCGACCGGCATGGTCGCGGCGTTCGGCCTCGAGCCGATCGAGGACGCCGCCGACCGGGCCGCGCACGCCGCCATGGCCATCCAGAAGGCGGTCGAACGCGAGCGGGGCGGCGAGCCGGCCGAGCTGAAGGTCGCGATCCACGTTGAGCAGTTCCTGGTGCGACACGGCAGCGCGGGGCCCGAGCTGGATCTCGAGGCCAAGCACCGGGCCTGGACGGTCCTGGAGGCACTGGTCGCGGCCTCCGGGAGCGGCGGCATCGTCGTGAGTGGGCCCGCTGCGCATTTCCTCGAGCGACACTTCGGACTCGTGGCGCTCGACGCGCCGGAGCAGGCCGAGACGCCGGCGTACCGGCTCGTCGCGCGAGAACGGAGGGGGCCGGGTCCCCGGCGCCGGCTGTCCCCCTTCGTCGGCCGGCGTCAGGACCTCGACCTCCTGCGAAGCCGGCTGGCGTCGGCACTGCGGGGCCGCGGACACGCCGTGGGGATCGTCGGTGACGCCGGCACCGGCAAATCGCGCATGCTGGCGGAGTTCCGGCGGAGCCTGGCCGGGACGCCCCTGGTCTATCTCGAGACGAGCTGCCCGTCGTACGGGAGCGCCATCCCCTATCTCCCCGTGCTCGACGTGCTCCGCCAGAGTTGCCGGATCACCACGCGCGACACCGCCGACGCCATCGCGAGGAAGGTGCGCCAGAACCTCCAGAGCGTGGAGATGGACCCGGAGGAGTGGTCGCCCTACCTGCTCCAGATCCTCGGCATCAAGGAGGGCACCGAGCGGCTCCTGGCACTCAGCACGGAGGCGACGGAGATCAAGTTCCGGACGCTCGATGCGCTCCGGCAACTGACCCTCAAGGCCAGCCGCCAGCGGCCGCTGGTCGTGGTCGTGGAGGATCTGCAGTGGATCGACAGGACATCGGAGGAGGTGGTCGCCTCGCTGGTCGGGAATCTTCCCGGGGCGGCGGTCCTGTTCGTCGCGAGCTATCGTCCCGGGTACCGGCCGCCCTGGCTCGACAAGTCCTATGCGACCCAGGTGGCGCTCGAGCCGCTCTCGCCCGAGGACAGCCTCGCGATCGTCCGGTCGCTCCTCGATCCCGAGGTCCCCGGACCGCTGGTAGAGGTGATCCTCGACAAGGCCGAAGGAAACCCCTTCTTCCTCGAGGAGCTCTGTCGCGACGTGGCGGAGCACCCCGATCCGCGCACGATCCCGGCCGTCCCCGACACGATCCAGGAGGTCCTGCTCGCCCGGATCAATCGACTGCCGGACGAACCGAAGCGGCTGCTGCAGACCGCGTGCGTCCTGGGCCGGGAGGTGTCGTGGCGCCTCCTCGAGGCGGTCTGGGAGGATGCGGACTCGCTCGCCACCCATCTCCGGGAGCTGACGCGGCTCGAGTTCCTGTACAAGCAGAGCGCCGGAGAGGATCCCGTGTACACCTTCAGGCATGCGCTGACCCAGGAAGCGGCGTATGCGAGCCTGCCTCCCGCGGACCGCCAGGCGCTCCACGCCGCCGCGGGTCGCACCCTCGAAGCGCTCCATGCGGGCCGCCTCGACGAGGTCCACGA
>CAZWXA010000636.1:0-1945 GCA_964637755.1 uncultured bacterium
GGCCGGCCCGTGAAGTGGACGGAGGACCGGCGCGAGCACCTGATCGCGGCGAACCAGGAGCGCGGCCAGATCCACGACGTCGAGGTCGCGATCGACGGGGAGGGACGGATTCTCGGGCTGCGTGACCGGTTCGTTCACGACGCCGGCGCCTACACGCCGTACGGGATCGTGGTCCCCCTCATCACCTCGACGCAGCTCCCGGGCCCGTACAGGCTCGGGAACTACGCGGTCGAGTTCGACGTCGTCTACACGAACACGGCCATGGTGTCGCCGTACCGCGGCGCCGGGCGGCCCCATGGCGCGTTCGTGATGGAGCGCGTGATCGGCCTCATCGCCCGCGCGCTCGGGCTCGAGCCGGCCGAGGTGCGGCGGCGGAACTTCATCCAGCCCCACGAGTTCCCGTGGGACGTGGGCCTGACCTTCCAGGACGGCGGCCCGACCCGCTACGACAGCGGGAATTACCCGCTGGGCCTCGAGCTGGCGCTCGACACGATCGGCTTCGCCGGCTTCCGCGCCCGCCAGGCCGCCGCCCGCCGTGAGGGACGGTACCTCGGGTTCGGGATCGGCTGCTACGTCGAGGGGACGGGGATCGGCCCCTACGAGGGCGCCCACGTGCGCGTCGAGCCGAGCGGCGCGGTCTTCGTGGCCACGGGCCTGACGACACAGGGGCAGGGCCACTACACGACCTTCGCGCAGATCGCGGCCGACGCGCTCGGCTGCGATCCCGCTGACGTGACGGTCGTCACGGGTGATACCAGCAAGTTCAACTGGGGGGCGGGCACCTACGCGAGCCGCGGCATCGTCACCAGCGGCAACGCGGTGGCCGTCGCGGCGCGGAAGGTCAGGGACAAGGCCGTGAAGATCGCGGCGGAGCTGCTGGAGGCCTCGCCGGACGACCTCGAGCTGGCCGGCGGCACCGTGCGGGTGCGGGGCGTGCCGGACCGGGCGCTCACCCTCGGCGCCCTCGCCACGGTCGCGAACCCGATCCGCTACGCCTACGGCAAGGAAGCGGCCGAGGCCGCCCTCCGGCTCGTCAAGCCGCGCGAGGGCGCCGTGCTCGCGCCGGACGAGGAGCCCGGCCTCGAGGCACGGGGCTACTACGCGCCGCCGCAGGCGACCTTCGCCAGCGGCGTTCACGCGGCGATCGTCGAGGTCGACATCCAGACCGGCGACGTGAAGTTCCTCAGGTACGTCGTGCAGCACGACTGTGGCACGATGGTCAACCCGGCGATCGTCGAGGGACAGATCCACGGTGGGGTCGCCCAGGGCATCGGGGGGGCGTTCTACGAGCGGATCGTCTATGACGAGCATGGCCAGCCGCTCACCGCGAGCTTCATGGACTTCCTGCTGCCCACGGCCCTGGAGGTGCCCGAGATCGAGATCGTCCACACCGAGACGCCCTCGCCCCTGAACCCGCTCGGCATCAAAGGGGTGGGTGAGGCCGGCGCCATCCCCGTGCCCGCCCTCGTCGCCGAGGCGATCGACGACGCACTGGCACCTCTTGGCGTCCGCGTGCGCGAGATGCCGCTCGACCCGGACCGCGTGCTGGAGCTGATCCGCGAGGCTCGCGCGGCCGCCTCCCGCGGATGAATGGTCGTGTGACGGAACGACGCGGACCCGGTCGGGAGGGATGCCGAGCACCCTCCAAGGAGACAACGCATGTACGCACAGGCATTCAAGGTTGGGATGCGAGCCCCGGACGACGTGAGCGCCGCCGCGGAGCTGCTGGATCGGGGCGCCTTCAAGGCCGAGCACGTCGCCGCCATCCTCGGCAAGACCGAGGGCAATGGCGCCGTGAACGACTACACGCGGGCCCTCGCCACGCTGTCCTTCCAGATGCTCCTGGCCTCCCGCACGAATCGCGCGATCGAGGAGATCGCCCGGCGCGTACCGATCATCTGGTCCGGCGGCACCGAGGGGCTCATGAGCCCCCACGCGACGATCT
>CAZWXA010000637.1:0-1931 GCA_964637755.1 uncultured bacterium
CGACACGTCCGCCGAAGGTCTCCACCTTCTCGACCAGGATCTCGAGGGCGGGGGTCGCCCGCGGCGGGAGATCGGAAGCGTGGCGCGCGCCCAGCGCCGCGCGGAGCAGGGTGAGGCGGCACGGCTCCCAGCGCAGGAGGGCTGACGCGTGGGCTCCCGGCGGGATGTCGGCCCCTGCCGGGATCGGTTCGACGGCCTCTGGCACCGCGGCCCGCGCGCTCCGAGGACTGGACGGGCGCGCGGGGGAACCCGGCCGGAGCCCGTACTTTCCGACACGGTACCGAAGGGTGTTCCGCGCCATGCCGAGCTGGGCGGCCGCGCGGGAGAGATTCCAGTCGGTCTGCCGCAAGACGTCGAGCAGGCGGTCCCTCTCCACCTTCCCCAGCTCGTCGTCGAGCGGGCTCGCCCCTCTGCCGCCGCGGGCGGCCCCGGTTTCGCGGGTGCGCGCTCCCGGCAGCCCCAGCATCGCCCCGGTGATCAGGGGGGACGTCGAGAGCAGCGCGACGCGCTCCATCACGTTCGACAGTTCCCGGACGTTCCCCGGCCACGGGTACGCCAGGAGCGCCGCCTGGGCGTCAGCGGCCAGCGTCTGCGGGGGCAGGTCGTAGTCGCCGCTGGCTCTCGCCAGGAAGTGCTCGGCCAGGAGGATCACGTCCTGACCTCGCTCGCGGAGCGACGGGAGCGCCACCGTCAACACCGCCAGGCGATGATAGAGATCCTCGCGGAACCGCCGCTGCCGGATCGCGGCCGCGACGTCCTCGTTGGTCGCCGTGATGATCCAGGCGTCGATCGGTTCGCTTCGCGTGCTGCCGAGCCGCCGCACCGCGCGCTCCTCGATGACCTTCAGGAGCTTGCTCTGGAGCGCCTCCGGCAGCAGCGCGATCTCGTCCAGAAATATCGTCCCGCGGTGCGCGGCCTGGAAGAGGCCGGGCTTCGCGTGGCGGGCGTCCGTGAACGCCCCGCGCTCGAACCCGAACATCTCGGCCTCGAGCAGCGTATCGGGAATGGCCGCGCAGTTGACCTCGACGAACGGGCCCTCGCGCCGCGGGCCCATCCGGTGGATGGCCGCGGCGAGCAGGCCCTTGCCCGTCCCGGTTTCGCCCTGGATCAGGATCGGCGGCAGCCGCCGGTGATCGGTCTGGCGCTGGAGGACCCGCCCGATCTTCTCTCGGATGGCCGCGATCGCCGGGCTCTTCCCGAGCAGCTCGGCCAGGGGAGTCATGCTGGCCGGATTCTACCCTTCGACGGGTGGCGTCGGATACCGCTATTGACGGTCACGAGCCTGGCGCTCCCACTCTCCGCGACGCGACGACATGCGTCCCACCAGACGACTGACTCGGAGCGGCCGCGCGGGGTTCTCTTCCCGCCCCCGCGCCCCGCGGCCGCGGGACTGCCCCGCATCCTCCGGAGCGGCGGGGCCCGATCGGCCCCGCCGCGTGACGGCCTCCGTGTGTGCCGGGAAACCAGCGCCCCGCGTCATGACGGAAGCGCACTCTTCACCCGGTCGAGCGACTCGCGCATGACCTGGGTACTCTCGCCCGCCGTCCACCGCCGGTCGATCTCCCAGAAGTCGGGGGAGCGCTTGCCCGACTTGACGATCTCGACCGCCAGGGCCATGAGCGTGGCGACCACCTTGTCCTGCCGCAGGAGCGGGTACTCGATGCCGGCCCAGTCGAGGACCTCGTCGATCAAGGCCCCGTTCACGTCGCGCTCGTACGGCTCCCGCCAGCCCATCTGGTCCGGGCGGAACGTCGTCACGATCCCGGTGTGCCGGGAGACCACCCGGAAGGGCTGCATGCCCGGGTGCCGGTACACCACGGCGAGGAGGATGTGTCCCCGGCTCCGGGTGTGGGTGTAATTGCCACAGAGGACGTAGTGCTGGGCCGTCTGCTCCGGCATGCCCTGGGAGATCAGCAATCGCTGGAAGGCGC
>CAZWXA010000638.1:0-1915 GCA_964637755.1 uncultured bacterium
AGCTCGTGGCGGAGATGCGCCGGATCCACGCCGAGGTGGACCGGAGCTATGGCAGCCCGCGAATGCAGGAGGAGCTCCTGGCGCGCGACCTCCCTTGCGGTCGTCACCGCGTCGCGCGGCTCATGCAAGCCCACGGGATTCGGGCCAAGCAGGCGCGGCGCTTCCAGGTCACGACCGACAGCCGGCACAGCTTCCTGATCGCGCCGAATCGACTGGGGCGGGTGTTCAGCGCCGCGGCGCCCAATCGGGTGTGGATGGGGGATCTGACCTTCATCCCCACCAGCCAGGGCTGGTGCTACTTGGCCGTGTTGATCGACGCATTTTCCCGGCGGGTCGTGGGCTGGGCGCTCGACACCCAGCCCTCCGCCGAGCTGCCGCTCACGGCCTGGCGCCAGGCGGTGGCTACGCGGCGGCCGGGCCCCGGCCTCTTGCATCATTCGGATCGGGGGGTGCAGCCCGGATTCAACTGGTCGTTGCAACAGCGCCCGTCTGTGTGGAACTTAGGAACTGATCCAGCGCCTCGGCCGGTGTGCTCCAGTCGAGGGTTTTACGAGGCCTCGTGTTGAGGTTGAGGGCCACTGCTTCCAAGTCGGTCGCGCTGTGCCTGCTCAGGTCCGTGCCCTTCGGAAAATACTGTCGCAATAGACCGTTGGTGTTCTCGTTCGTGCCCCGCTGCCACGGACTGTGTGGGTCGCAGAAGTAGACGCGCAGTCCGGTGTCGATGCGCAGGCGGGCGTGCTGAGCCATTTCCGCACCCTGATCCCACGTCAGCGAGCGTCGGAGCTGCTCGGGTAAGGTGGCGATCGTGTGCGTGATAGCGCCACGCACTGCCTCGGCCCCATGCCCGGCGAGTGCGGGCCCGTTCTTCTCGCGAGCGCCGGGGCCGTGACCCGCCATAGGCGGAAGGTGAAGCAAGAGCGTGAACCGCGTCGTGCGCTCCACCAAGGTGCCGATCGCCGAACTACCCAAGCCCACGATGAGATCTCCCTCCCAGTGGCCCGGCACCGCACGATCGGTCGCCTCCGGAGGGCGCTCGCTGATCATGATCTCCGGCGCGACGAAGGCCTTGCCCCGTCCTTGGCTTCGCGCCCGCGGCACGCGCAGCGCGCGCCCCGTACGAAGGCACGCCGTCAGCTCACGGCGCAGGGCGCCCCGGCCCTGCACGTACAGCGCTTGGTAGATGGCCTCGTGGCTAATGCGCATCGATGGGTCCGTGGGAAAGTCGAGCCGCAGGCGGTGCGCAATCTGTTCCGGACTCCACGCCGAAGCCCACCGCCGGGGCTGCCGGCGCCCGTGCCGACGACCGTTCCACGCCACGACGGGGCCGGGGACTGCGGCGCCGTCGGGCGCGACGACCACACCGGCCAGCCGGTCTTCCACGTACGCGCGGAGCGCCGCATGGACCGCCAGTCGGGCCGACTTTGGACGACGAGCGGCTCGGTCGGCGTGCCACTGCGCGGTCGTGGCCCGATAGTCGAACCCACCACTGCGCGTCGCGGCGTTCCGTCGCAGCTCTCGAGAGATCGTCGACGGCGCGCGCGTCAAGCGACGGGCGATCTCGCGGACGCCGTGCCCGTGCGTGCGCAAGATCGCCAGTTCCTCGCGTTCCGCAATCGAAAGGTACCGCCCTGACCGTGGTGGCGATGACGGAGCAAGGTGTGATGGTGGCATCCCGCCAGTCTCCCGGAACCATCGTACGCCCACGGCGGGCGACACGCCGACGGCGGTCGCGGCGTCCTCACTAGAGCGCCCCATTGCAATCGCGACCCAGAACCGTCGCCGCTCTGCACGCCGTGCCACCGAGGGCCGACCAGGCGATCGCAACATGCCTCGCCCGGCTCGATCTGAACACCGCCGGCTTTTCGTCGACATCGCAACCCCCTCCTGTAAGGTGTTGCGACGACCAGTTGAATCC
>CAZWXA010000639.1:0-1915 GCA_964637755.1 uncultured bacterium
CCGGTGCCGCCCACGCCCGTTGCCGGCCCCAGGGCCGGGTGAAGGGGTCGGGGCCTGGCGTTTCGTTGACCGGCCGGCGGGAATCCTGCTATAAAGCTCCGTGCTTCGAGGACGCGGAAGGGCCATGCTCGCGTCAGTCCTCGTGACCGTCCTCCTGCTGGCGTTCGCCCCGCCACAGGCGGCCCCTCAGGTCACCGAGGCGGACGTGTTTGTCGCGCAGGGGGTGCTCGATTTCGACGAGAAGCGGTTCGACGATGCGCTCGCGAACCTCAATCGCGCCCTCGAGATCGAGCCGGGTAACGTCGAGGCGCTCTACTACACCGGGCTCGTCCACCTCGCACGGAATCGCCCGGCCGAGGCCATCCCGTTCCTCGAGCGCGCGCGGAAGAAGTCCAAGGACGATCCTCTCGTCGCCTTCCAGCTCGGTGTCGCCCACTTCACGCTGCAAGAGTACGAGCGGGCCGAGCCGCTCCTCGAGGGTGTGTTCCGCCGGGACCCGTCGAAGGACGGCCTTGGCTACTACGTCGGCTTCATGCGCTACCGGAAGAAAGACTACCGGGGGGCCATCGACGCCTTCAGGGCGGGACAGGCGCGGAACCCGGAGCTGCAGCAGCTGACCCGGTTCTACACCGGCCTCGCCCTCGGCGTCCTCGGTCTCCCGGTGCAGGCAGCCGCCGAGGTCGAGCGGGCCCTTCGTCTCGCCCCGGGCTCGGAGCTGACCGGGCCGGCCGAGCGCCTGCGGGACACGCTGGTCGCCGCCCGCGGGCGTGAGCGCCGGCTGTTACTCGAGGCGCGCCTCGGTTTCTTCTACGACGACAACGTGGCCGTGGTGCCGAACGCGGACGGCGGCGAGCCGCTGGTGACCCCGCTCCGGGGCCGGGCGCACGAGTCGACGGGAGAACTGGCCGCCCTGCGCGCCGAGTACGCCTGGCTGCGCACGGAGCAGTGGGAGGCGACCGCCGGCGCGTCCTTCTTCGGGACCTACAACAACGACCTGCCGAGCTTCAACATCCTCGATTTCCTCGGAAGCGCCGGGGTCACGCGCAAGCTCACCCTCGGCGCGATGCCGGCCCAGGCGAGCCTGCAGTACGTGTTCGACACGCTCTTCCTGGACCGGGAGGAGTTCATCCAGCGGCACACCGTGGCGCTGTCGGGCGTCCTCGCGGAGAGCGCCCTGCACCTCACCCAGGTGTTCGCGCGCTATCAGAACAAGGAATTCAACGAGGAGCGGCCGCTGCCGGCGGAGGAGTTCCGCGACGCCGACAACTGGACGGTGGGCGCCGTCCATCTGCTGCGGTTCTCCCAGGACCGACACTTCCTGAAGGCGGGCTACCAGTTCGACCTCGAGGACGCCGACGGGAAGAACTACGCGTACCGGGGCCACCGGCTGCTGGCGGGAGGGCAGTACACGCTCCCCTGGAAGCAGATCCGCCTCAAGGACGACCTGGACGTGCACTTCCGCGATTACGTCCACAAGAACAGCCTGCTCCCCACGACCGCGCCGGATACCACGCGCCGGAGCGACACGGAGATCACGAACGTGGTGCGGGTCGAGGTGCCGCTGCCCTGGAGCCTTACGCTCTCCGCCGAGTACCTGTCGAGCGTGAACGACTCGAACCTCGCCGTCTTCGACTACACCCGGAACGTCTACTCCCTGATCCTCTCCTGGACGTACTGACCGGCCGCGCCCTCCCGGGGGCGAGCCGGGCCGTCACCAGCCGGTAACCCCGCAGCTCCCACAACCACGCCGGGGCGCCGGCCGCGGGCTGGCGCCGCTCGGGCCCGGCAGGCTCCGGCTGCCCCTCGCGGTCCTCCGCGCCGTGTCCGTCGGACTACTGGGACGGGGGGCGAGCCTGATCTTGCTCGTCGACCCGTCGACGATCAGGACGGCGGCGAAGGGTACGAAGCCCGGGCT
>CAZWXA010000640.1:0-1913 GCA_964637755.1 uncultured bacterium
AGAACCGACAAGTGATACGAGTCAATACAATTCCGCACCGCGAGTCGTCACACACACCTTTCCCGCCGTCCTCCTCCTCGACGGCACTCCCGAAATCGCCCGCCACGGGCACCGCCACGATCGGCGCGGCGGCGTGTCGTGCGCGCGGATGCCACTCGAACCGTCCCCGCCCGATCGCCTGAGGCTTGCCGCCCCGGAGCCGCCCCGAATTGCTCCGGCCCCGCGCCGACCGCGTCCTCGCAATCCTCGGCGCGCCCCCCGACCGGGGCGCTCACCACCGCCCGCAATCGTGCGCCCACGCGGTCAGAGTATTAGGGTTGCCTATACAGATAGATTAGGGTATCCTAATCACCGCTCGAGGCTGGCCTGCCCCGATCGAGGCGGGCTGGCGACCGTGGGTGCCGGCACGCGGTGGCGCGCGCAGCCAAGCGCCCGCAGGGTCACGGAAGGAGATCGCGCGCACGGACAACCCTAAGGAGGAAGGCCACCGGCTCGAGGCTTCGGCGGACTCGGCGGCTTGCCAGCCGGGCCCACCGTCCTTGATCCGGCCGCCGTCGGCGGCGGATGACGACGTCTTCACCCAACAACGACCAGGAGGAATGGACCGTGCTCAAGACACGCCTGTGGGTAGCGCTGACGGTGTGCGTCGCGATGCTGTCGTCGAGTCTGCCGGCCGCGCGGGCTCAGGAGCGCCCGGCGCCGCCGAAGACAGATGAAGAGAGACAACGGCGGCTCGGGGAGCTGGAGGAGCGGGTCAAGGTCCTTACCGAGGAGATCGAATCGCTGAAGACCAAGGTCGTGATCCCGGAAACGGCCGACCTCAAGAGCGCCTATGGTCTCGGGCCGGCGGCGTCCCGGATCTACCAGCTCACGCGCGGGCTCTCGATCGGGGGCTACGGCGAAGCGCATCTGACGTCCCGGCTCGACGACACGAGCGTGAAGGACGCGATCGACTTCGAGCGGTTCGTGCTGTACGCCGGCTACAAGTTCACCGACCGCATTCTCTTCAACGCCGAGGTGGAATTCGAGCACGCCACGACCGAGGAGTCGGTGAGTTCGGAGGCCGGTGCTGTCTCCGTGGAGTTCGCCTATCTGGACTTCAAGGTCTGGGAACCGCTGAACGTGCGGACCGGACTCCTGCTGATCCCGATGGGGTTCATCAACGAGATCCACGAGCCCCCGTTCTTCTTCGGCAACCGGCGCCCGGAGGTCGAGCGGCGGATCATCCCGGCGACCTGGTCGGAGCTGGGTGCCGGCATCTACGGCACGCTCCTCCCGGGACTCGAGTACCGCACCTATGCGGTGAACGGCGTGAACGCGAAGGGATTCTCGAGCGGTGACATTCGCGGGGCCCGCCAGAAGGGGAACGAGGCCATCGCCGAGGATTTCGCCTGGACCGGACGCCTCGACTACACGCCGGCGCCCGGCCTGCTCGTCGGGGCATCGTTCTTCTGGGGCAATTCAGGGCAGGATCAGCTCTTCGACGGCCGCACGATCGATGCGAACCTGTTCATGTACGATCTCCACGCGCAGGTCCAGTACCGGGGACTCCACCTCCGGGGCCTCTTCGCGCAGGGCCACATCGGCGACGCGCGAACTCTCAGCGCAGACCTGGGCGGGGAGGGCCCCATCAGCCGCTGGATCTGGGGAGCCTACGCCGAAGCTGCCTATGACGTCATGCCGCTCTTCCGGCCGGGGACCAGGCAATCCCTTTCACCCTTCGTGCGTGTGGAGTGGCTGGACACGCAGGCGGACGTCCCGTCGGGCTTCACCCCCGACCGGTCGAAGCGTCTTCACGTCCATACGGTAGGCCTGAGCTACAAGCCCATCCCGAGCGTCGTGCTCAAGCTCGATTACCGTGGGCTGACTCCCGACACGGGGCCCGAGGCCAACGAGATCAACGCCGGGTTCGG
>CAZWXA010000641.1:0-1910 GCA_964637755.1 uncultured bacterium
ACGATCGGCCGCATGCCGCCGAGCGCCGCCCCGATGCCCGCGCCGACGAACGTCGACTCGCTGAGCGGCGTGTCGCGGATCCGCTCGGGGCCAAACTCCTCGAGCAGCCCGTGGCTGACGGCGAAGGCGCCGCCGTAGCGCCCCACGTCCTCGCCCATGAGGAAGACGCGCGGGTCGCTCGCGAGCGCCTCGCGCAGTCCGGCCCGCACCGCCTCGCGATACGTCATCTTCATCGACCCCGCCTCACCTCGCTGCGAGATCCCTCAGCCCGGTGGCGCGAGGGTATACACGTCCGTCGTGAGATCGGCCACGGGCTCCCACGGACCGGCCTCGGCCACCGCCACCGCCTCGGCGATCTCCGCGGCGACCGTACGCTCGAGGGCGGCGAGGTCCGCGTCCGTCAGCAGCCCGGAGGCCCGAAGGCCGGCCGCCAAGACCGCGATCGGATCGCGCGCCTTCCAGGCCTCGACCTCTTCCTTGCTCCGGTACAGCTCGGGGTCGGCCATCGAGTGAGCCCGGAATCGATAGGTCTCGAGCTCGATGAGGTACGGCCCGTCCCCGCGGCGCACAGCCTCCGCCCCGCGCCCCGTCGCCGCCTCCACGGCGAGGACGTCCATCCCATCGGCGACCTCGGCGGGGAGGCCGTAGGCAGCCGCCTTGAGATGGATCCGCGGCTGCGACTGATGGCGCGCGAGCGCCGTCCCCATGGCGTAGAGGTTGTTCTCGCAGAGAAAGAGCACCGGCAGCGTCCAGAGCGCGGCGAGGTTGAGCGACTCGTGGAATTCACCCTCGGCCACGGCGCCGTCGCCGAAGAAGCAGGCGGTCACCTGCCGGCGGCCCTGGAGCTTGTCGGCGAGCGCCAGGCCGACCGCGATCGGCAGCCCGCCGCCGACGATGGCGTGACCGCCGTAGAACCGGCGCGTCACGTCGAAGAAGTGCATCGACCCCCCGCGGCCTCGGCAACAGCCGCTACTCTTGCCGTACATCTCCGCCATGAGCGAGCCGGCCGGGATGCCCCGCGCGAGCGCATGGCCGTGCTCGCGATAGGTGGCGACGATGGCGTCCTCCGGCGCGAGCGCCTCCATCGCCCCCACCGCGACCGCCTCCTCGCCGATGCAGAGATGCAGGAACCCGCGGATCCGTCCCCCGCTGTACAGCTCCGCGGCCTTCTCCTCGAAGCGACGGATCCGGAGCATCCCGTGCAGGAGTGCCCGCGCATGCTCGCCGGTCGCCGCCGTCATCCCGTCTCCAGGGTGGACGTGTCGCCCTCGGGCAGCCCCAGCTCTCGCGCCTTCAGGAGCCGCCGCATGATCTTCCCGCTCCGCGTCTTCGGCAAGGTCGGCAGGAACTCGATCTCCTTCGGCGCGACCACGGCGCCGAGGCGCTGTCGCGCGAACCCCAGCAGCTCGCGCCGCAACTCGGGGCTCGGCGCGAAACCGTCCCTGAGCGATACAAAGGCCTTCACGACCTCCAGCGCGACGGGATCCGGTTTGCCGATCACGCCGGCCTCGGCCACGGCGCGGTGCTCGAGGAGCGCACTCTCGACCTCGAACGGGCCGATCAGATGACCGGAAGTCTTGATCACGTCATCGGCTCGGCCGACGAACCAGAAGTAGCCGTCGCGGTCGCGCCGGGCGAGGTCGCCGGTCAGGTAGAAGCCGCCGGCGAAGCACTTGCGGTAGCGCTCTGGCTCCGCCCAGTAGGCCCGGAACATGGAGGGCCACCCCGGCCGGAGCGCGAGCTCGCCCTGGACGTCCGGCTCCTCAATGACCTCCACGCTTCCGTCGCTCGTCTTCCGGACGATCGCGGCCTCGACCCCGGGCAGAGGCCGGCCCATCGAGCCCGGGCGGATGTCGAGGGCGGCGAAGTTGGCGATCATGATCCCGCCCGTCTCCGTCTGCCACCAGTTG
>CAZWXA010000642.1:0-1905 GCA_964637755.1 uncultured bacterium
CCAGCCGTCAAGCGGGAACTTCGCGACGAACCGGAGAGCAACGATCCTCATGCCAACTCCCTCATTTCCGGGCAAGTAGAGCTTGAGCAGGGCCACGCCATCCGGGCGGTCGCCGCCTTCTCCAGGCCACGCTCTCCTCACGCTTCTCGACTGTTACCCTATCGTCCCATGGCCGCGAGCCCGCGGAACCGCCATCGGCGCAGGCGGAATGCACCGACCAGGAGCAGTATCCCGAAGACCAGGGCATAGGAGCCGATCACCCTCACGACCTCGGTCGTGCCGGCGCCGGGAAGCGCCATGATGAGCACTCCGAGGAGCACCGAGGACGCGCCGCTGAGGCCCAGCAGCCACTGAGCCGTGGCGTCGTCCCGCAGCGGGACTGCCGCGGCGATCTCGAGGACACCCGTGATGATCCCCCAGCTCGCGATCAGGTAGAGGACCACACCCCGCCCTCCGCGAGCAGCGGCCATCCCGGCCGGGTCCTGATCATCCAGTGATTCGCGCCCCCCGTCCAAAGCCCGGCAGCATGTGCCATGCCCGCGCGCGAACCCGCGAAGAAGATTCGCGAAGCCCTCGGCGTTGAGCCTTCGAACCTGTGCCCGGCCTCCCCACTGAGGCGGATATGCCCCAGAGCTGACGACTCTGTTCCATGATCGCCTGCACAGACACAGACATGATCCTGGTGGCGACGACTGCGTCCGAATCATCGCGGCGATCTGTCGAGGCGCGCGCCGCGGGACCGCTCACGGCCCTCCGCAGTGTCGCGCTCCCTGGCGCCTTGGATCCGGACCTCTTTGAGTTGGCAGGAGACGCGCGTGGATGACGACGACTTCACTCGGTCGTCGCTAGGGGCACCATCGCCCCACTCGGGTTGAAGTCGCCCCAGGGACCGCGGGGGTTTCTCGCTCGTCGCGGCACGCAAGTTCACGATTCCCCAGTTCCAGCACGACGATTCGGTATGGCACTCGGCTTGCCAGTCCATGTGGCCCAAACAGCTCGCACGCGGAGGGGTGACAGGGGCCAGAAGGCGAGGCAGGCGGTGACCGAGAACGGCCTCGAGAACGGGCTCCGTAAGGCAATCGCCGGTGGCCCCACGTAAGCGCCGCTTTGTCGTCCACGAGCACAAGGCCACGCGGCTGCACTACGACTTCCGCCTGGAGCTGGCCGGCGTCCTCAAGTCGTGGGCGATCCCGAAGGGGCCCTCGATGAATCCGGCCGACAAGCGGCTCGCCGTCATGGTGGACGACCACCCCCTCGAGTACGCCGACTTCGAGGGGGTGATCCCGGCGGGGAGCTACGGGGCGGGCCCCGTCGTCGTATGGGACCACGGGACCTGGGAGCCAAGCGAGGAGGGCGGCTCCGAGCAGGAGCTGAAAGCGGGCAAGCTCGGCTTCATCCTCCAGGGGCGGAAGCTCGGCGGGCAGTTCGTCCTGACTCGGCTCGCGCGCGGGGCAACAGGCAAAGAGTGGCTCCTGATCAAGCGCAAGGACGGGCGCGCCGAGGCGGGCTGGAAGCTCAAGAGCGAGCTCACGCCGGCCCGGCTCAGGCGTCTGGCGATGAACACGCCGCCCTGCGAAACGGCGTAGAGGCGCGCCCCCTCACCATGGGGCGGTGATGTCTCTCCTTCTCGAGGCCCTGCGCGAGACGCCGGTGGCCCGTCGGCGGATCGAACTGGTGGAACGCAAAGGGCTCGGCCATCCCGACACGATCTGCGATTCTCTCGTCGAGGCGATCTCGCTCGCGCTCAACCGGATGTACCTCGCCGAGGTGGGCGCGATCCTCCATTACAACGTCGACAAGGCGCTGCTGGCCGCGGGCCAGTGCGCGAAGGGGTTCGGCTGGGGCGAGCTCACGCAGCCGATGGAGCTGGTGGTGGGCGACCGGGCGACCTTCGAGGTGGACGGC
>CAZWXA010000643.1:0-1894 GCA_964637755.1 uncultured bacterium
ATGAGCCAGTCGCCGTAGGTGCCGCGGATCGGCTTGCCCTCGGCGAAGCGGGAGAGCCGGAACGCCGCCACGTCGTCCCCGGGCCTGGCACCCTCGGTGACGAGCCTCGCCATCATGGCGCCCACCGCCGGGGACAGCTTGAAGCCGTGCCCGGAGAAGCCGACGGCGACGTAGAAGCCGCCGACCGGCGTGAGGTCCAGGATGGGGTGCCAGTCGGGCGTGACGTCGAAGCAGCCGGCGTAGCCCCGGGCCACCGCGCCCTGCTCCAGGACCGGGAACCGGTGGACCGCCCGCTCCATCGCGTCCGCCGTCTCGTCGAACGTCACGCCCTCGTTGTAGCGGTCGGGATCGACGCGGTCCTGGAGCTCCTCGGCGTCCAGCGGGCCCACCAGCGTCAGCCCGCCAGTCTCCGGCCGCGTGTAGATGTTCTTGACGAAGTCGTACACGAGCGGGTGGGGGCCCGCGGCAGCCGGCGGCCGGGCGACGAAGCTGATCTTGTGGCGGCAGACGATGATGGGGAGGTCGACGCCGGCCATCCGGCCCACGCGGTCGCCCCAGGTCCCGGCGGCGTTGACGACGACGGGCGCCTCGATCTCGCCCCGGCTCGTCCTGACCCCGGTCACCCGGCCGCCCGCGGTCGAGATTCCCAGCACCTCGACCTCCTCGAGGATCCGGGCCCCGCGTTCGCGGGTGGCGGTGGCGAAGCCGCTCGTCGTCTGGGATGGATCCGCGTAGCCGGCCTCGGGCTCGTAGCAGCCGGCGACGAAGTCGTCGACGCGGACGCGGGGCTCGATCTCGCGCATCTCGTCCGGCGTCACCAGCCGGCTGTCGATGCCGACGGACCGCTGGAGGGCCACCGACGCCTCCATCGGCTTGCGCAGGCGCTCGTCCACACCCAGCAGGTACCCCACGCGAACGAACGAGGCGGTGCCGCCCCCCGTCCGCTCCTCGAACGTCTCGAAGAAGCGCAGCGAGTCGAGCACCATCCGGCAGGTCTCCGGGGTCGAGTAGTGCTGGCGGACGCAGGCGGAGCTCTTCCCGGTGGCGCCGGACGCCAGAAACCGCTTCTCGAGCAGCGTCACGTTCCGGACCCCGGCGAGCGCCAGGTGGTAGGCGATGCTGCACCCGATGACGCCGCCGCCGATGATGACCACGTCCGCCGTCTGGGCCATGGCACCTTTCCCCGAGGGTTTCCGCGTTCCCGCTCCTTCTGAAGAGGATCTGCGAGGGTTACCGCTGGCCGGAGCCGGTTTCCACGAGGCCGGCGGGGCAGGAGACGCCGGTGCCGCCGATGCCGCAGTAGCCCCGCGGGTTCTTCGCGAGGTACTGCTGGTGATAGTCCTCGGCGTAGTAGAACTCCGGCGCGTCGAGGATCTCCGTGGTGATGCGTCCGAACCGCGCCACTGTGAGGACACGCTGGTAGGCATCGCGCGACGCCTCGGCGAGGCCGCGCTGCCCGGGCGTGTAGGCGTAGATCCCGGAGCGGTACTGCGTGCCCACGTCGTTGCCCTGGCGCATGCCCTGCGTCGGGTCGTGGCTTTCCCAGAACATCGTCAGCAGCCTGTCGTACCCCACGCGCTCGGGATCGAACACGACGCGCACCACCTCGTTGTGGCCCGTGTGGCCGGTGCACACCTCCTCGTAGGTCGGGTTCGGCGTGAGGCCGGCGGCGTAACCGGCGGCCGTAGAGAAGACGCCCGCCACCGTCCAGAACTTCCGCTCGGCGCCCCAGAAGCAGCCGAGGCCAAACATGGACAGCTCGAGCCCGGCGGGGAACGGCGGCGCCAGCGGGTGGCCGTTGACGTGGTGGGCGGCGGGCACCGGCATGCGGCCGGAGCGGCCGGGCAGCGCCCGCTCGGGCGCCGGCATCACGAGCTTCGACTTCGAGGAACCC
>CAZWXA010000644.1:0-1890 GCA_964637755.1 uncultured bacterium
CAGCCGGGCGCAGGTCGCGCCCGCGGGGCCGCCTCCCACCACCGCGATCCTCATGCCGTTCGACATCGAGCGCCCCGTCTACGTGCTGCGACACGCTCATCGTACGGACCGCGCAGGTCCGCGGTCAAGGACGAGCGCCCGCGTTGCCCATGGATCCGCTACCAGGACCCGCGGGAAAAATCGTAAGATGGATCCGTCCATCACGGTTTTTCTTGCAGACAGAGTCCGGGGGGCCGCTCGTGGCAGCCAAGCGCAGGAAACCCGCGTCGCGGGTGATGATATTGGTGGGAACACGCAAGGGGGCATTCATCTTCCGCGGTGACCCCGCCCGCAGGCAGTGGAGGGTGAACGGGCCGCACTTCCTCGGCCAGATCGTTCATCATCTCGTGCAGGATCCCCGGGACCGCCGCACGCTGCTGATGGCGGCCCGCACCGGCCACCTGGGCCCCACGGTGTTCCGATCCACCGACGGAGGGCGCAAGTGGAAGGAGGCGCAACGGCCTCCAGCCTTCAAGAAGGTCCCGGACGCGGAGAAGGCGCCCGCGGTGGATCACGTCTTCTGGCTGGCGCCGGGCCACGAGAGCCGGCCGGGTGTCTGGTACGCGGGGACGTCGCCACCGGGACTGTTCAGGTCGGTGGACGGAGGCGTCACCTGGGACCCGGTCGGAGGGTTCAATGACCTCCTCATGAAGCGGATCGGTCATACGGTGGGCCCGATCCCGAACGGGCCCGTGGCCCACTCGATCCTGATCGACCCGCGCGCTGCGGCGCACATGTACATCGGCGTCTCGACCGGAGGGTTCTTCGAGAGCACGGACGGCGGCGACTCATGGCGGCCCCTCAACAAGGGAGTGGTCGCCGACTTCATCCCCGAGCCGAACCCCGAGTTCGGCCACGACCCGCACAACGTGCAGATGCACCCGCTGGCTCCCGACCGCCTCTATCAACAGAACCATTGCGGCATCTACCGCCTCGACCGGCCCGGCGACACGTGGGTGCGGATCGGAAGCGGCATGCCGAAGAAGATCGGCGACATCGGTTTCCCGATCGTCCTGCACCCACGCGATCCTGATACAGCCTGGGTCTTCCCGATGGACGGCACGACCGTGTGGCCACGCACCAGTCCGGAGGGCAAGCCCGCCGTCTACCGCACGAGCGACGGAGGCAAGAGCTGGAAGCGCCAGGACAAAGGGCTGCCTCCACGGCACGCATGGCTCACGGTCAAGCGGCAGGCGTTCGCCGCCGACGTGCGCGATCCCGTGGGCCTCTACTTCGGCACCACGAGCGGCGAGCTCTGGATGAGCAGCAACGAAGGAGGAAGCTGGCGTCTTCTGGCGCGCCACTTGCCGGAGGTCTACTCCGTCGTCGCGGCGACGTCGTGATGCCGGCGACCGCAGGATGCCGATGACGCGCGTGATCGTCCCGCCGCCGCTTCACTCCTACACGGGCGGCGCTTCGCACGTGACGGCGGACGGAGCCACGCTGGCCGAGATGCTGTCGCACATGGACAGGACGTATCCGGGGATCCGCTTCCGCATCGTGGACGAGCAGGACCGGATCCGCCCGCACATCAAGTTCTTCGTCGGCGGGAAGCCGGCTTCCGTGATCGCTCACCCGATCGGGCCGGGAGACGATGTGCAGATCATCTGCGCGTTGAGCGGAGGCTGAGGCGATGAGGATCCTGGTGACCGGAGCGACAGGGCTCGTCGGCGCGTCACTGGTCCCGAGCCTGAAAGCGGACGGCCACGAGGTGGTGCGCATGGGCAGATCGCGGTCCTCCTCGTCGGCATCCGCGGCAGGCGAGGCTCTGGTGGTGTGGGACCCGGTGGCGGGGAGAATCGACGTCTCGGCCCTTGAAGGAACCGGCGGGATCGACGCGGCCGTGCACCT
>CAZWXA010000645.1:0-1886 GCA_964637755.1 uncultured bacterium
TCGCCAACCCCAAGCATCCGCTCGGCGTGCGCGGCGTCGGCGAGACGCCGATCGTGCCGCCGCTGGGGGCGATCGCCAACGCCATGGAGAACGCCACCGGCATCCGCTTCACGGAGCTGCCGATGTCGCCCCCCAGAGTGCTCAAGGCGCTCAAGGAACGCGGCCTCAACAAGGTGGTCTGACACACGGCATGGCGCGCGTGGTGCTGGTCGGCAACCTCGCGCAGATCACGGGGGGCGTCGCCGAGTTCGACCTCTCGGCGACGTCCGTGAAGCACCTCTTCCAGCAGCTCACCGAGCTGCACCCGGCGCTCGGGCGCCCTCTCGAGGAGGGCGTGGCGGTGGCCATCGACGGCCAGATCTACCAGGACGCCTTCCTCGAGCCCATCGGACCGGACAGCGAGGTGTTCCTCCTGCCACAGATCGCGGGAGGGGCGACGGCCGGCTGATACATTCCCGCTCAGGCGGGTTTCGTCGCCTCGAGCGAGAACGACAGCGGCAGCTCCTGACCCTCGGGAAGCCGTCAGCGCCCGCGCGCGGCGAGATGGTCGAGCGCTTCCGCGCGCTGGTCCTGGCCATGTCGTGCGCGCGACTATCTCGCCCGCGCCCTGGAGATCTTGGAGCGCCTCGGCACGCTGATCGAGCCGGATAAGGTGAAGCGCGAGTTGACGGAGTTGCCGGCAGCGCAGGCCCGCCTATGCTCTTTGGAGGTGGGTGCGCAGGGTCGGGCCGCAGCTCCTCGCTCGGAAGACCGAGCAGGGAGAGGATCTGCGCTGGATGACCCGCGGATCGTCGATCGTCACCCGCACGCGCATCCGGTTCCCACAGCTTCTTCAAGCCGTCCCCGTCTACCGCGTGGTACGGCTCAAGGTGCCCGTCGGCCCTTGACGGCCGGCCGGAATGCGGGCCGCCTCGGGTCGCGGCCGGTTTGTCCGCGAGGCGGCCGGCGAGAGGGGTTGTCACGGGGCGGGGAGGGGTCGTCCGGGGGCCGAGAGCGAGTCGGTCCCCCGGCGCACCGCGGGGTCCTTACTGCGGGATCAAGGAATTGTGCTGGTCCACCACGAGCCACTCGCCACCCTGTTTCACCACGGTCAGGCTGGCCCTCATCGGGCGGTTCGTGGCAACGCCCTGTCGATCGACAAATGTGATCACCAGGTACTGGTTCGCCACCGCGACCGCTCCGTCATTGTAGAAGCGAACCGTGGGTTGACGGGCGACGACGCGGATCGCCGGATACGTCTCGAACAGCGCCGCGAAGTAGGCCCGGATGGCCGGCTTCCCCTCGATGCGAAACGGCGACATCGCCGACGTGAGGATCGCATTGTCGGCGAAGGTCGCCATGTACGGATCGAGTTGCCGGCTGGCTACGAGCTCGCCCCGGTGACGCGCAAAGTCTGCGAACTCTTCGGCCGGTCCCGCCCAGGTGGGTGCCACAATTCCGAGGAGCAGCAGCAAGACGAGAAGTGATTGTCGTGTCTTCATGTGCTGGTCTCCGAGGGCCGTTCCCCCGTTCGGGGCCGGCGGTAGGGTGTGAAGGAACCTTGGAAGAGTTGCGAGAAGTGGCAAGAAAGTAGACCCATCCGGCACGGGAGTCAAGGGCGCGGACGACAGGGGCGGGGCACCTCTTCGCGATCGTGAGAACCTCGAGCCGGCGGCCACGTCGAGGCATCATAGCCACGCCATGATCGATCCCGTCACCGTCTCCGTGGTCCAGCACCGGCTCGAGGCGATCGTCCAGGAGATGGGCGAGGCGATGCTGCGGACGCCCTACTCGCAGATCCTCAACTCGAGCCGCGACTTCTCCACGGCCGTCTTCGACGGCGAGGGGCGGCAGCTGAAGGAGCGCGCGAGTCAGGTGCTCCGCCGGGTGCGGGAGCGTGGGGAGGA
>CAZWXA010000646.1:0-1881 GCA_964637755.1 uncultured bacterium
ATCGTACGTGTGACGCCTCATCGGCGCTGCATCGGCGGAGTGGTCAGCCGAGGATGTCGTCGATGGCGAGGACGAGGTCGGGGAAGGCGCCGGGGCTGACGTCCTCGCCCCGGCCGAGCCGTCGGCTGCTCAGGTAGCCGCCGGGGGAGGGCGTCCGGTACACCTCGACGACGCCTCCTTCGAGGTCCACGATCCAGGCTTCCGGAACCCCCGCCGACGCATACCGTGGCAACTTGAGCACACGGTCCCGGTGCTGGGAGGTGTCGGCGACCTCGACGACCAATAACGCGTCCCGGGGGCCAGGGATGACCTTGCCGTACCGCTCGAGCGGAGGGCGGAGCAGGATGAGATCGGGCTGCGGCTCGAGGTGCTCGCCGAGGCGCAACGAGTTTTGCGGCGAGACCACGGCCCGGCCCGCCAGGTGGCGCACGAAAGCGTCGTTCAGGAACATCACGCAGCGGGCGTGGGGGGCACCGATCGGGGTCATCTCGACAATCTCCCCGTCGATCAGCTCCACCCGGTCGGCGCGGGTCAGGATTCCGACCTCACCCATCCGGTGGTACTCGTCAACGGTGAACCAGCGGCGCTTCAACACCACGGACATCGGCACCTCACCCCGCACCGAATATTCAACGGGCCCCCCCGCCGCCTGTCAATGCCCGAGATCGGATACACCCGGCCCCGACGCCGGGTGAGAGACCGAGCGCGGCCCCCGCGGCGCCGAGCCCGAGCACGAATCGTCGTCGAGAAAGCCGATCCGACATCGCATCCCTCGTAGAGCTTCCCGGAATGCTCTACCCTCTAACCGGGTCGCGCGGCGGTGTCAACCGGTTCCGATTCCGGGTGGCGGGTCAGTCCTGCCTCGCTCGCGGGGGTCCATGATCGCGGCGACCTTCTCGACCGACCGGCGTGATCGCACCCGACCCACTGGCTCCCCGGATACGCACTGAACGAACCTCGGCCGGCCACGAGCGGGCAGGGCATACTATGACGCGTGGCGCCGCTGCTCGAGATCTACGAGGACCTCCTCGACCGGCTGGTCGCCGAGCTGAGGGTCCAGTACGGGCCCCGGCTGGTCGCGGTCGCGGTCTTCGGCTCCGTCGGCCGGGGCACACCCCGCGAGGGCTCGGACGTCGACCTCCTGATCGTGGCCCGGGACCTGCCGCGCGGGCGATTTCCGCGCGTCGAGGAATTCCTGCCGGTCGAAGATCGCCTCGACACGGCGCTGCGCGCCGGCGGGTCGGACGGCACACCGATCGCGCTCTCTCCGGTCTTCAAGACGCCCGGCGAGGTCGAGCGGGGAAGCCCGCTCTTCCTCGACATGGTCGAGGACGCGCGTCTCCTGCACGACCCGGAGGGCTTTCTCGCGCGGTACCTCGACGACCTTCGAGCCCGGCTGCGCCGGCTCGGCGCCCGGCGGGTGCGGTCTGGCAACGCCTGGTACTGGGAGCTCAAGCCGGACCTGAAGCCCGGCGAGGTGTTCACCCTGTGACGAGTCGAAGCCTGGCACAGAGCTACCTGTCCAAGGCGCAGGTCCGGCTGAAGGCGCTCGCGGTGCTGCGTGACGAGGGCGGCTTCTCGGACGTGGTGCGGGAAGCGCAGGAACTGGTCGAGCTGGCGCTGAAGGGCATGCTGCGCGCGGTCGGCATCGAGCCGCCCAAGTTCCACGATGTCGGCGGGTTGCTCGTCGAGCATCGCGCGAAGTTCGTGCCCGAGGTCGGCGCGCGCCTCGACAGGGCGGCCGCCATCTCCAAGCGTCTGCGCCGCGAGCGCGAGCTGGCCTTCTACGGCGATATCGACTTCGTTCCGACCGAGGAGTACTCCGCCGAGGACGCCGGGCGGGCCTACGAGGAGGCCGCGTGGATCGTCGCGCTCGCGGGG
>CAZWXA010000647.1:0-1876 GCA_964637755.1 uncultured bacterium
CGCGGAGCCTGGGGGCGGCCAGGCGCGGCCGCGCCTCCATCGGCAGCGCCTCGAGCGCGCGCAGCGCCGCGGCCCGCACCAGCGGGTCGGCATCGCCCAGCGCCGCCTCCACCGCGGGGAGGGACGCCGGGCTTAGGTACGCCGGGAGCAGGCCGAGCGCCGTCGCCCGCGCGATACTGGGCTGGCTCTGGTCGGTGATGAGAGCGGCAAGCCCTTTCTCGGCGGTCGGGAGTCCGCGCCGGCCCGCGTCAAGCGCCGGCGCGAAGTGGGGCCGCCGGGCCGGGCTCGCTGGGCCATACCACTGCACAACCTGCTCCGCCGCCCACTGGGGCGATCGGTCCCGGTGGCAGCCCGCACAGGCGTTGGGGGTGCCGATGGCCACCGAGAGGTCCGGCCGCGGGACCCGGAAGCTATGGTCCCGCCGCGGGTCTACCACCATGTACGTCCGCGCCGGCATATGGCAGGAGACGCAGCGCGCGGCTTCCGAGCCCGCCTTGTGGCGGTGATGCTCCGCGGTGTCGAACCGCGCCGGCAGATGGCACTGGGCGCACACGGCGTTGCCCGGCGCCCGGAGCCCAAGGCCGTGCGGCTCGTGGCAGTCCGAGCAGGTCACGCCCGCCCTGAACATCCGGCTCTGGACGAAGGAGCCGTACTCGTAGACTTCGTCCAGGATCTGACCGTCGGCGTGGTAGAGCCCGGCATCGAGGAGCGCGGGCATGTGGGTATCAAGGAAGGGGCGACCGTACGGATACGGGTCCACGATGGGCCGCCGCCGGGCGTGGCAGCGGGCGCAGGCGTCCACCTCGGCGGTCGAGCGCGGCGGGCCGCTCCACTCCGCGGTGCCGCGCTGCGGGTCCTTTACGACCCAGCTCCCCTCCCCTCGCCCGAGGCGCACCACGAGGCCGGTCGTGCCGACCGGGGGCCGGGGCCCGCCGGTCGGACGCTTCTGAGCCCACGCCGCATGCGCCGAGCCCGGCCCGTGGCAGGCCTCGCACGATACCGTCATCTCAGCCCACGCCGTCGCATACCGGTTCTTCACGCCGTCGTAGTTCTTCCGGAGGTCGGTCGAGTGGCACTCCGCGCACTGGTAGTTCCAGGTCTGCTCCCGCCCGGTCCAGTGGAGCGGATCCGGCGGCCTGAGCGTCTCGCCGGGATAGAGGTGGAACCAGCGCTGGCCGCCCTCGGCCCTGGGCCGCGCGTCCCAGGCGATCCCGAGGGCCTGGAGGCGCCCGTCGGGGAACGGGACGAGGTACTGCTGAAGCGGCCTCACGCCGAAGGTGTAGGCGATCTCGAACTCGCCGAGCTTTCCGTCGGGCCCGTCGGTCCGGACGAAGAACTTCCCGTCCCGGCGGAAGAAGGTGGACGTCACCCCGCGATGCGCGAACCGCGCGCCCGCGAAATCGCCGAGCACCGTCTGCTCGGTCGCCGGCTCCATCGCGCGGGCGTGGTCGGAGCCCCGATAGGCCTCCGCCTCCTTCGGGTGGCAGCCGGCACATTTCGCCCCGCCGACGAATGCCGGCGGCGCGGCCGGGGCCTGCCCGCCGGGCCGCTCGCAGCCCAGCGTCGTGGTAAGGAGCGCGAGCAGCAACGTCACGGCAGGCCGCTTGCCGAACACTTACCGTCTCCTTCTGGACACACTTGAAATGGGGAATGGACCTGGTGTACTCATAAACTATGACGTCGGCCGAGTATCAACAGCTGGTTGACTTCCTGGGACGCCAGTTCACCGAGATCGACGGCCGGTTCGACCAGGTGGGCCGTCGGTTCGACGACATGGGTGGCCAACTCGCCGAAATGGGGGGCCAGATCGCCGAGCTTCGGCGCGAGATGCTCGGGCACTTCGACGAGATCTACCGGCGACTCGATCGGCTCGAGC
>CAZWXA010000648.1:0-1876 GCA_964637755.1 uncultured bacterium
GGCTCTCTGTTTCGGGTTGCCGCGAGTGGCGGCGAGTATAACATGGTCGCTCGGAGGTGGATCGAGCGGGTCGACCGCGCGGTGCCCATCGGGCATGAGGCCCGGACTATTCACCTCGCGCGCGTTCCGGGACGCGCGGCCCCGGAGCTCATATGAGGGCGACGCTCGTCTCGCAGAGCTCGGCGCGAAACACCGGCAAGCGCGCAAGCTCCCGTTCCACGACATCGCGGACGGCGGCCTCGACGTCGGACAGCGCCATCCCCTCGGGCAAAACGACCTGGACGCCCGCCCACGGCCGGTCCACTGGCTCGCCGATCCGCGCCGCGAGATGGACATACACCTCCTGGAGTTCGGGACACCGCGCGTGGATCAGCTGCGCCACGCGGTGGCTCAGCACGCTGTACACCTTCCCGGCATGGGCGACCGGGTTCTTGCCGAACGCCGCCTCGCCGCCTGTCGGCCGTGAGAAGGCGATGAGCCCGTTGGCGCGATTGCCCCGTCCGACCTGGCCGGAGTCGGCGTCCTCGGCCGAGGTTCCCGTCAGAACGAGGTAGACGCCCTCCGCGCCGCGCCCGGGGCGATCCAGCGTGTTCAGCCTCCACGCGATCTCGAAGGGCGCCCCGCCGAAGCGCCGGGCGAGGGCCGCCAATACCTCTTCCTTCCGCCGGAAGTAGGCGCTCTCGGAAGCGGTGGCAACACACAGCATGGGCGTCGCGAGCGTCAGCGCGACCCTCGCGTCCTCACGGACGGCGAACACCTTGACGTCCTCGCCGGTGTCGGGGAACGCCCCCTTGAACTCCGGGCCGTTGAGGAAGCGCTCCACGGCCAGTACGAGGTCCTCGGTTGGACTGAGCGGCGCATAGCCGGAGGCTCCGCAGGTGTCGTTCGACACGACCTCGCCGGCGCGCTCCTCGAAGATCCACCGGAGCTCGGCCGAGCCCGGAGCGAGGACGGTGCGCACCCGGAGATCTTTCCCCGGCCGGACATGCCGTAGGTGCGCAACGACCCACGCCTCTACCGCCGCTCGCGCGGTCTCCTCGACGGGCAGCCGCTTGCCGTCCACCTCGAAGGTCGCCCGGTCGCCCACCACCAGCTCCATCGGCCGCGTGAGCTCGCCCCCAGGCGGCGCTCGACGGAGGAGTGTTCGTGACGCCTGACATCGTGCGAGGCTGGTGGTTGCTGGCCCTGCGAGCGGCGCTCGCGATGCTGTTCGGCCTTGCGGCCCTGACCTGGACCGATATCACTCTGGCCGTCTTCGTCCTGCTGTTCGGCTCCTACGTGCTCAGCGATGGCGTCTGTTCGGTGGCGTGCGCGGTGCTGGTTGCCAGGGCGAGGCGACCGGGATGGCCGCTGCTCGCGGAGGGCGGGGTGTGGTCCTCTACCTGATCGCGAGCTGGGGGATCATCACGGGTGTCCTCGAGATCGCCGCGGCAGTCCCGCTGCGGGACGACGCCACGGCTCAGTGGCTGCTGGGCCTCAGCGGCGCGTCCTCGGTGCTCCTCGGAGTGCTCATCATGGCGCTTCCCGGCGCCGGCACGACCGAGGTCGTGAGGGTGATCGGCTCCTATGCCCTGGTCTTCGGGATCCTGCTCCTGGTCGGTGCGTTCCGCCTGCGCAAATGGCAGTTCCGCGGGCTCGCGGGCACGGAACGATAGGGTAACACAGGTCAAGAGCCGAAGTTCCTCACGCGTGAGGAGAGTGTGGCCCGGAGAAGGCGGCGACCGCCACGATGGCGTGACGACCTGTCTCCGCCAGGCGACATTGCGCCCGCCTGTCGCCCACTGCCACCCCGGCCTCGCACCCTCTCTCGGAGGAAGAGGCGCGGGGAGCAGGCGCAGGGCACCTGACTATCGCCACGGCGATGTAGCGCGACATG
>CAZWXA010000649.1:0-1874 GCA_964637755.1 uncultured bacterium
CGGGGTGTACGATCGGCACGGCCGCGCGGCGGCGCCCTGCCGGGCCCGACGTGGGCGGCGACTCATCTACAATCCCGGGAGGTCCGATGAGGCTCGACGGACAGGTGGCGATCGTGACGGGTGCCGGCAGCGGCATCGGGCGGGCGACGGCGCTGATGCTGGCGGGGGAGGGCGCGACGGTCGTGGTCAACGGCCGGCGCACGCCGCCGCTCGAGGCGCTGGTCGGCGAGATCGAGAAGGCCGGCGGCAAGGCCGTCGCGCGGGCGGCGGACGTCGCGAGGCACGACGAGGCCGCCGGCCTTGCCCGCTTCACGCTCGCCGAGCTCGGCCGTGTCGACATTCTCATCAACAACGCCGGCCATTCGAGCAGGGTCCGCAACGTGCAGTACGTCGGCAAGGACGAGTGGGACGCCGTGCTCGACGTCAACCTGAGCGGCGTGTATGCCCTGATCCAGGCGGTCTTGCCATCCATGCTCGAGCGCGGCGGCGGCACGATCGTGACCATCTCGTCGATGGCCGCGATCCGGCCGGGACTGATCGGGGGCGCCCCGTACGGCGCGGCCAAGGCGGGCGTGCGCAACCTCATGGGCCACGTCCACGCGGTCTTCCGCAACCAGGGCATCCGGGCGACGACCATCATGCCGGCCGAGGTGGACACGCCGATCCTCGACAAGCGGCCGCTCCCACCCGACGCCGCCGCGCGGGCGACGATGATGCAGCCCGAGGACGTGGCGCGCGCCGTCCTCCTCTGCGTGACGCTGCCGCCGCGCACGGTGATCGAGGAGCTGGTGATCAGCCAGACCTACCAGCGCGACCTGAGCCGCGACATCGAGATCGCGCGCGACAAGCGGGCGCCGTGAGCGCCGAGGCCCCGGCCCGCCGCCACCTGGTCGACGAGGCCGGCCGGGCGCGGGGCTTCGAGGAGTCCATCGTTGCCAGACGGAGGGCGCCATGCTCGGCGACGTGATCGAGCTGTCGGTGGTGGTGCGGGATCTCGACGAGGCGGTGGAGCGGTTCACGCGGTTGTTCGGCCTCACGGTGCACCGGCGGGGCGAGTCGGAGGAGTTCGGATTCAAGAACGCGATCCTGCCGCTGGGCGCCGGCCACATCGAGCTGCTCCAGCCGACCGATCCCGCCAAGGCGGTCGGGCGGTTCCTGGCCCGGCACGGCGAGGGCGTCTACCTCGTCGGCTTCGAGACCGGGGACATCCCCGGCGCGGTCGGCCGGCTCAGGGCCGGCGGTGCCCGCGTGGACGCCCGGGGCGAGGACATCGCATGGGTGCATCCCCGGGACGCGCACGGGCTCTTCGTCGAGCTGCGCAAGCGCGAGCGCTACGCGTGACGGGCGGGCCCGAGACGCCCGCGGGAGGGAGCCTCGCGTCGATCGCGCGGGCGCAACGCCGGGCTTGCCCTGGCGAGCCCGACGAGGGCGCGGCTCGGCGGCGGCCTGCGGTATCCCGGGGCCTCAGATGAAAACCGTTCACCTGTAGGGGGCACGACATGGCCAAGCGACGGGTGGTGCTGACGGGAGCGGCCGGATACGTGGCCCAGCGCATGTTCACGGAGCTCGGCGCCCGCTGGGATCTGGTGCCCATCGATATCCGCGCGACGACGCAGGACGGCAAGCCGGTGCCGGGCATCGTGACCGTGGACCTCACGCGGCCCGACCGCAACGAGTATCGGCAGCACTTTCGCGGGGCCGACGCCGTGATCCACTGCGGCTACCTGCGGGCGCCCGGGCTCGATGCCACCACCTGGCAGGACAACAGCGACGCGAAGTTCTGGGCGGAGCATCAGAACGTGGCCCTCGCCTACAACGTGTACCGGACCGCGCTGGACGAGGGCGTGCGGCGCGTGGTGATGGTCAGCTCCAAC
>CAZWXA010000650.1:0-1868 GCA_964637755.1 uncultured bacterium
AGTGGCTGATCGGCAGGGAGTATTGGGGCGTCCGGTACCCTTGATTGGTGAACACCAGCGACCCCCTGGCTCGGAGCCCTCTGAAGAGGTCGGCGAGAGCCCGGTCGTAGCACTCCCGCGGATGCCTGGCTCGAAAGACCTGAAGCGGGGACCGCGGCACGTAGAGGCTCCCGACGAGGTCGAAGAAGACGCCGTCGTAGGCGGACCTCCGGCGGATCCTGTCCAGCCTGGCGATCTGGGCCTCCTGGAAGTCCCCCGCATCCGGGTCGTAGTAGTAGGCGCGCCCTTGCTGGTCCGGACCGGCTTCCGGCTGGTCCGGGTTGAGGAGCCAGAGGGGCTTGCTGAAGACGGTCGCCTCCCAGGAGCGGGCAGCGAGGCGATCCGGGTCGTCCGCGTACAGCCCCGTCGCCCACTCGTAGAAGAAGAGCTTGCTGCCGCCGCCGCGGAGCCGGGCGATCTGCTCGGCGGGCAGCACGGCTCCCGGAACGACGACGTCGAAGCGCTCGAGCCAGGCCAACTCCTCGTCCGTGAGGGACTGGGTATACAGGAACGCGAAGGCGCCCTTCACCTGGGCCGGGACCGGCCGACTCCTTTCTCGGTAGCCCGGCCATCAGGGTGTTCCTGATCCGTGGTGGCTTTGCGCCCCCGCCTCACGATGAGTGTGCCGTTTTCGGAAAGGCTTCTTGCTCGCTCGGGCAATCCGGGGGCCGGACTTCCGTCGGTGCCGTGCTCACCTGAGGGCGACGGCCGGGAGCGGCCGTCGGGTGCCCTGACGACTCCGATCGACTCCGCAGAGCGGGCCGGACCGGACCGAAGGAGAAGCGGAGCCCGTCATGTTGGCAAGGGCACTGCGAGCGCCTGACGATCTGGCACCCCGCCGGACCGGAAGGATCTCCACCCGTGATATTCTGCGGCCGGCAGGATGAACGTGACCGCCCGTCCCTCCGGCGTGTGCTCCCGCCGACCCCGCCGGCACCCCATCTCCGAGGATGCTCCGTGACGAGATGAGTGCGGGTGTCACGCTCTACCGGCGGTTCTACACCACCGTGCTGGCTCGGCTCCCCGAGCCGGCCGCCATCGCGCTCGGGCAGGCCGCCCTGCGGTTCCTTGCGCTCGATCGCCTGCCATTGTTCCGGTCGACCGATTCGCGCCTCGGCGTCACGCTCGGCGGCGTGCGACTCGGCAACCCCCTGCTCCTGTCCTCGATGTACTACGACCTCACGATCCTCCGCCGCGCGATGGGACTCGGGTTCGGCGCCGTCACCACCAAGAGCATCACCCGGCACCCCCGTCCCGGGCATCCCCGTCCCAACCTCGTCCGCCGGCGGTCGGCGGACGGGCCCGGCCTCGTCAACTGCAACGGCTTCCAGAACCCCGGGCTCGCCGCCTACCGCGCCGCCCTCGGCGGCCTGGCGCACCGCACGCCGCTGATCGTGGCGGTCGCCGGAGAGTCGGTCGAGGACTACGTCGCGCTCGTCGAGGGACTGGCGCCGTTCGGCGATCTCCTCGAGTTCAACATCTCGTCGCCGAACACCGCGCTCGTGTACGAGTGGAGCCGGAAACCCGCCGCCCTCGGCGACCTCTTTCGCCGGGTCCGGGCGGCGACGGCGAAGCCGCTCATCGTGAAGATCTCCCCGGACTTCTCGGAAACGAACGAGACAGCGATCATCCCGGCCGCGCTGGACGCCGGGATCACGATCGTCAACTACGGCAACACCCGTCGGGTCACCGAACCCCGCCTCTCGCAGGGCGCGGGCGGGCTCTCGGGTCCGGAACTGTTCCCCGCGACGCTCGCCAACGTGGCCCGCACGCGGCAGAAGTTCCGCGGCGCCCTCCAGATCATCGCGACCGGCGGTATCGACGCGCCG
>CAZWXA010000651.1:0-1851 GCA_964637755.1 uncultured bacterium
GCCGCCTCGCTCATCGCGACGAATCCTGCGCGGCCGCCCGCGTCCGCGCCTCGGCCAGCAGGGAGCGGGCGCGCTCGGCGTTCCTCGTCCCCGGCGACAGCGCGAGGTAGCCCTCGGCCGCCCGGATGGCCGCCGGATAGTCCTGCTTGCCCTCGAACAGGAGGCGCGCCCGCTCCCAGTGCGCGGGCGCGTAGCGGGGGTCGGCCGCGATCGCCTCGTCGATGCGGGCCAACGCCTGATCCACGAAGTGCCCCTGGCCGAGGATCACGCCGATGCCCGTGAGGGCCTCGACGTTCTTCGGCTCTCGCGCGAGCACGCGCTTGAACGCCCAGATGGCCGCCGGCCGCTGGCCCTGCTCGAGCGCGAGCCTCCCGGCACTGACGAGCTTCTCGATCGGAGCGTTCTCGGACTGGACATCCTTCAGGAGCGCCTCCAGCTCCGGGCTCGCCGGCGCCGGAGGCGGGACGGTAGCGGCGACCGGTGGCCGGGCCTGTGTCGCGCCGGTGGCAGGCAAGGGCGGGTGCCCGGGCGGCATCGCCGTGGGAGACCCGGCCGTCCCGGCTGCCGCCGATCCCGCCGGCGGCAGTGTCAGCCGCAGCATCGGCGCCGGCAAGGCCGCGCCGCCGCCGACTGATCCCGCGCCGGGCGCGACGGCGCCGGGCTGCGACCAGCGTCCGAGGGCGAAGCCTGCGCCCAGACCGACAACGAGCACCACCGCCCCGGCCACCGCCGCGTAGGCGGGGCGGATCAGACGAGTCGCGGACGCCACGCTCGAGGGCGCCGGCTCGGCCTCGGGCCCCGCGGCCTCGGCCTCGCGGACGCGCGCGAGCAACGCGGCCGCCTCCAACTCGCTCCGCTCCTTCAGGAGCATGTGGTCGTCCGGTGACACGCGACCCGCCGCCAGATCTCCGTCCAGTTCCTCGATGGCGGCGTTCGCCGCAGCCAGTTCGCGCTTCAGGTCGTCCAGCCGGCTCATCGGGTCCTCCTTCGCATCTCTTCGCGCACCAAGGCGAGGGCTTGCCTCGTCACACGCCTCGACCTCCTCGGGCGCGCCGCGCCAGCTCCAGCGCGAGATCACGAGGACCCCGGTGGGGCGACACCTCGCGAGCACCGAGAGCCGCACCAGCCACGCGAGGACCTCGAAGCCGACGCCCGGGGGACGAGGAGGAGGAACCCGTGACAGAGAGCATCGGACGCTGCCCGAGTGCCAATCCGATGCCAGCCCTGAAGCAGGCGTCCTGACGGGACTGCTTCAGTCCGTACGGCCAAATGACCCAGGGGCTCCGGGACGACCGTGAGGAGCGGTCGCCCCAACTGGGGACAGCATGCCACACACCCGGCACACACATGGCTCCAGAAGCGCGCCCCGAAGACTCTCTCCGGTCACCTGTACTGCCGCCCTCCGCACACCGGTGCGGTACATCCGTGCGAAAAAGCGCACATCCCCATCAGATGCCAAATCGTGGCGCTCGCCGTCGCGTCAGCGGCCCACTTGTGCCCGTGTTCACAATGTGGCATCCCGATTGCGATCGACGAGAAGCGGGGTTCTCGACCTCTAGAGCCCTTGAAGGAGTCGAACGTGGTGGAGCGTGGTGGCGGGTTCTCCTGGCATCTGGTGGTCGAGGGGCGGGCGCTCTTCGAGCACGGCGACCTGGGCTGGGACGTCCTCCCCGCTCACGCGCTCATGCTGGCCGGGGCCCAGCCCTACCGCGTCGTCAATCCCGGCGAGGAGGACCGCCGGCTCCGGAGCATCGTCGTCGGCGCCGCCACGACGGGCGACCTCGGGGACGGGTAGGGAAGTCATGAACGACGCGCGGCCGACCACGAAGCAGATCCTGAGTCTTGTGGCAA
>CAZWXA010000652.1:0-1848 GCA_964637755.1 uncultured bacterium
AAGGAAGAATCAGGCGCGGCCTTCGACGTGGCCATGAACGCCTCGAAGACCGTGTTCATCAGTTACCCTCGCCCCCGCCGAGGGGGAGAGGGCAGGGTGAGGGGGCCAGCGCTACCTCCGCCGGCCGGTCTGCTCGCGCGACGCGGCCATGCCCTCGACGACGGCACGGATGTCACTCCGAAGCGACTCTCCAACTACATCGAAGTGGCGACGCATCTCGGCCGAGGAGGCCTGGATCCGCTCGTCGACATAGGCGCGCGTCTCGGTCGCGGAAGACTGGATCTCGCCGCGCAGATCCGTGCCCAGCGTCTGAATCTCACCGCGGAGATCCACGACTACCTGGTTGAGGGCCTCACGAAGCTCGGGGTCCACGGGCCAAGTCTCGCCGCGCCCCCGCACCTTGTCAATGTCGCAGCATGGATACATCTAACGGGAATCGCGCTGGCCTTGTCGGACCCGTTCGAGAAGCGCCGCAACCAGCGGCCGATCCGCCGGGCCTTTGCCAACATGATGCAAGGCCACTCGTCCCACGGGGTCCACGAGGACGTCTCCGCCCAACTGGTCGATGTCGCCGGTGGGACGCTTCAGCCGCTGGCCCTGGCCGACAAGCTGGATGTACGCCCACCAAGTGGCAGGCCCCCAGATCGCCCACCATCGACCGCGCCCCATTCCATAGGCGCTGTAGAGGACGCGGCGCTGGTCGATCAGCAGGGGCCACGGGAGTCCCGTCTCGCGCACGTACTCCTCGGCACGCTTGCGGGCCTCGAACGTCACGACGACGATCGCGAGACCCAGCCTCTTGACCTCGTCCTCGTGCCGTCGCAACTGCGACAGGTGCTCACGGCAGGGCAGTCAGGCCAAGTGGCGATGGAAGATCATCAGCAGCCAGCGCCCACGAAACTGCTCGAGACGATGCACCGTGCCGGCAATGTCCTCCAGCTCGAACGAGACAGCAGCCGATCCGACCAGGGCTACCGCCCGCGGCGAGACCGGCGGGGCTTCCGATCGTCTTCCAGCCTCGAGACGCGCACCTCGAGCCTCAGGACTCTGTCGTCGAGCTTGTCGGTACGCCCCGCCTCACCTCTGACACGCCGGTCCACCTGCTCGCGCGACGCAACCATACCCTCCGCGATGGCACGGATGTCACTGCGAAGCGATTCCCCAACCACATCGAAGTGACGGCGCATCTCGGTCGAGGAGGCCTGGATCCGCTCGTCGACATAGGTGCGCGTCTCGGCGTCGCCCGAGCGGATCTCCCCGCGCAGATCCACCGCCAGCTGGCTGATGGCACCACGGAGGCCGGCGTCGACAGAACGGATCTCGCCACGGAGGTCCACGACTACCTGGTTGAGGGCCTCACGAAGGCCGGCGTCGACCGAGCGGACCTCGCCGCGCAGGTCCGTTCCCAACTGGTCAAGCACCTCACGAAGCTCGGGGTCCACGGGCCAAGTCTCACCGCGCCCCCGCGCCTTGTCAATGTCGCAGCGCGGATACACCCCCTCACCCTGCCCTCTCCCCCTTCGGGGGCGAGGGTTCCGATCTTTCCCCCCACTACCCTCGCCCCCGCCGAGGGGGAGAGGGCCGCAGTTCGAGCCGAGACGCTCGCCTCGAGCGGGGAGGCGAGGGCTGAGATGGTCAGGGGGACGAAAGGAGAAGCGTGGGGGTCTTCGTATATAGGGCGGCGGACCAGCGGGGCCGGACGATCGACGGTGTCATGGAGTCCCCCGACGCGCGCGGCGTGGTCGAGCGGCTCCAGCGCGACGCCTACTTCCCCATCCGTGTCGTCCCACAGGGGGAGCGCGCGAGTCTCGCGGCGTGGAGCCTCGCCGGCCTGCGCGGGCGCCGGGT
>CAZWXA010000653.1:0-1846 GCA_964637755.1 uncultured bacterium
CTGGACGCTTCCCAGAATCAGGCCGCCCGGGAGCTCGGCCTCCCCGCCTGACGGACGAGCTCGCACGCGCGGACCCGAAGGGTTCGTGCGCGTCGGCAGCCCGGGTCTCGCGCCGCGTGGCGCGGGTCGCCGCCGGATCGCGGATGGGGTTGTACACTGGCGATGTGTCCAAGGCCTTCACGAACGAAGACACGCCGACGCCCGATGACGCCGAAGCGCTCCCTCCGCGGGAACGCCGCCTTCCGATTACCCCGGCCGGCCATGCGCGGCTCCGGGACGAGCTTGCCGAGCTCACGCGACGAAACGGAGCCGGCGCTTCCGAGATCGGCGCGCGACGGGCCCGCGTGCTCACGCAAGTGCTCGAGTCGGTCTACGTCGTCGAGCCGTCGGTCGTCGATGGGCGCGTCGCGTTCGGAGCGCGCGTGACCGTCGAGGACGAAGATGGCCGGCGCACGTCGTACGCGCTCGTCGGCCCGGACGAGGTCGACCTCGCCGCGCGGCAGATCAGCATCGCGTCCCCCGTGGCCCGGGCGCTGCTCGGCAGGCGCGCCGGAGACCGCGTCGTCCTTCGTCGACCGAAGGGCGACCTCGAGGTCACCGTCGTGGCGGTGGCGCTCACAACGGACAATGAGATCTGAGCGTAGATGGCACCTCGGCCCCAGGTCGTCGAGACCCCGCGCGTACCCAGGATCGGTCCCTATTCCCAGGTCATGCGCGTCGGCAGCTTGGTGTTCACGGCCTGCCAGACGAGGATCGACCCGGCCACGGGTGTTGCGGCGGCGAGACCTTCGAGGCGCAGGGGCGGCAGGCGCTCACGAACCTCCGGGCCGCGCTGGAGGACGCCGGGAGCGGCCTCGACCGCGTGGTGAAGACGACGTGCTTCGCCGCCGCCGCCGCCGCGTTCGCGACGCTCAACGAGCTCTACCGAGGCTGGTCGGACGCCCAGCGCCGGTCGATGTGGTACGAGACCGATAGCGGCATGACCGATGACGACGATGACGACTCGCTCTGCGACACGTCGTTCAACGGCATCGGGGACGCGCTCCAGGTCGAGATGCTCGACGAGGTGACCCGAGCTGCGTGGAAGGACGCCGAGGAGCTGAAGAAGGCGGCGGCCAAGAGCCCTCTGCGGCAGAAGGCGACCAGGGAGGGAGCAAGGGACGTGGGCAAGAAGGGGACGCATGGCGACGTGTTGAGGCTCCCTGTTCGCCGCACTCGAGAGAAGCAGACCGACCAGGACCGGAAGTTGGCGGAGATCATCAAGGAGATGGGGCTCCGCCTCTTCAAGGAGCCGGAAGCTGCGGCGTCGCTCCCGGCAGTCGAGACGGCGATTCTGCTGGCCAGTGCCGCCTGGAACGCCGCCCTGGGCGACCATGGTCTCAGGGACCAGCACCGAGAGATGCTCAAGAAGGTCGACTGGGGCGGCAGGCAGCCATGGCCGGAGCTGGTGTCCACGGACACCGACGGCCTCATCGCCGGGCTCATCGAGTACAAGCAGGCGCGCCACCCCGATGACCGAAGGCGGATCGTGGCCGCCGAGACGAGCTCCGACGGCAACGTCCGGGTGCACTGGGTCGAGGAGGACACGCTCGTCGCCGCGACGTTCGGCTCCAGGACGTCGAACGCCACGGCGGCCATCGCAAAGAGCGGCGACCCCATCGCCGAGACACTGGTCGCGAGGATGAAGCGGGAGGTGCGCGGCAAGGTCGTGAACCTCGAGAGCGCCATCGCCGGTCGAGCCGCCGCAGAGGAGCTACAGAGGACGGTGGTGACCACGGAGGGCCTTGCTGGATTCCATCCGGCACACGCCGCCTACGTCTACGCCCAGAACCAGGTGTCGGTGATG
>CAZWXA010000654.1:0-255 GCA_964637755.1 uncultured bacterium
TCGTCTCCGCTGTCGATCCCCTCGCCCGGTCGGTCACTCAAGGTCGGGGGGGAGCGAGCGCCGCTCCTCCTCGACCCCCCCACCGCTCGTCTCCGCTGTCGATCCCCTCACGCCCGGTCGGTCACTCAAGGTCGGGGGGAGTGAGCCCCGCTGCGCCTCGACCCCCCCGCCGCTCGTCACCGCTGTCGGCCTCCTCACGCCCGGTCGATCAACGTCGGGGGGAGCGAGCCCAGCTTCGTCTCGACCCCCGGTCCC
>CAZWXA010000654.1:265-1846 GCA_964637755.1 uncultured bacterium
TTCTTCACGTGCTCAGATCATGACCAGCGACCGCCGGGGTGACAAGGGGGAACGCTGCGAGCACGGCATCGATGCCGATCAGTGTACCGGTCATCCAGTCCGCCCCCGAGGTCGCGCCGAGGCCCAGGATTCCGCGTGCCGCGCCGCCGAGTCCACCGGACGTCGCGCCGAGGAGGCTCCCGAGAAACCGCGCCATGGGCTCCGCCACCTCCCCTCGCGTGGCATGCCGGAGCCACGCGCCGCCCAGGTCCGACGCGCGGCCTCGCGCGCCATCGCACAGAGCATCCAGTACGTCCGCACGGTGCACCGGCACGCCGAGCGCCTCGGGGACCAGCGCCCAGGCGGCCGCGAAGCCGGCGAGGAAGTCGTCCCCCGACGGGGTCAGCCCGGGTCCGAGTCCGGCGATCTCCCGGGCCGCTCGAGTCGTGGTCGCCGGATCCCCCGACGCTGCGGCGGCACGTAACGCCGCCGCCGGCCGGAGGATCCGGCGGAGGAGCACGGGGAGCACCTCTCGAGGGTCCGCGGTCCGGCACTCCACGGAATCGCCGAGGGCCCAGAGCAGCGGCAGGAGCGACCGTCTGTGGCCCTCCGCCATCGCGAGGGTCCGGACCTGCCGAGCCCGCTGCACCAGGTCGGCGCGCGACACACGGTGCGGACCGGGCCGAGGCTCCCACCGTGCCGCTCCCCTGACGCACACCTCGAAGCCCACCTCAGGAACCCGCACCGTGCGCCTCCCGATCACTGCCAGCTGCCCCGCCCTCAGACCGAGAGTCACCAGGGAGAACCCGGCAGCCAGATCGACGGCCACCCCGTTGGCCGCCAGCGGAAGCTCGATCGCGGCGACACACAGGAACTCGCCCCGGCCGAGCCGGAGGTTGACAACGCGCGAGTGGACGGAGGCGACCAGCGCGCCAGAGGGAGATTCCGCGAGACGGTCGTCCACCCACCGGCTGACGCGCATTGCCGAAATCCTCGCGCCCGGTCGCGACGACGGCCCGGCGCTCTGGCTGCCCGGCTCGACACAGGCCGCGAGTCCGGACTGCGAAGCGCGAGCCGGGCCTCCTGTCACCATCTACGCCTTCCGGAGGGCTTCGCGGTCTTCCCTGACCGTCTCGAAAAAGCCACCTCCTCCTTCAGGGCCAGGTGACGCGGGCGCGGCAGGTCGACCTCGACGATGCGAGCGATGCTCGAACCGCCCGGGGTCGAGCGGCCCCGGCCCATGACCACAACGCGGTCCGAGAGGAACACCGCCTCCTCGATCGAGTGCGTCACGAAGACGATCGTCAACCCCCGCGCCTCCCAGAGGCGCACCAGCTCCCGGTTCATCCGGTCCCGCGTGATCTCGTCGAGGGCGCCGAAAGGCTCGTCGAGCAGCAGGGCGTACGGGGCCAGCGTGAGCGCCCGCGCGATCGCGACCCGCTGCTGCATGCCGCCGGACAGGGCGTCCGGATAGTACCCCGCGAAGGCCTCCAGTTCCACCGTCTCGAGAGCGTGGCGCGCTTGCGCGACATGGTGACGGCCCCGGAAAGTCCGCTGACGAGCGACACGCTGTCGGCCCTCGCCGGGTGCAGCGCACGAGCC
>CAZWXA010000655.1:0-1845 GCA_964637755.1 uncultured bacterium
GCTCGACGTCGTGGTTGACCTTGCGGATCCAGCCTGGACGGTCGCGCAGCACCTTCCGCCCGGACTCCGACAGACTGCTGAGCAGGATGTAAAACGCCACGGCACGCCCTCCTTTTTGGCGCCGGTAGTATAGCATCGGCTCCCCGCTTCGGTCCGCCGTGGCCCGCGTTCGCGCGGGCGAGGCGATCAGCCGCTCCGCGCTCCTCGCGTTCCTCCGGGCAGACTCGTAGCGTCGAGCTTGGCGATCGACGCCTCCCGCGCGCCCGTCTCGCCCCGGTCGCGCATCGCCCGCGCCGCGCGTCCTGGGCGGGGAGGCACGAGAAGTCGGATCTGGCCACGTCATTCTATACAATGCGCGGAGACCCACGGGAGGAGGCGCCCATGCGCGGCATCGTGTTTCTCGGAGGACGGAAGGTGGACGTGCGCGAGTTCCCGGACCCCAGGCCCGGCCCGGGCGAGGTGGTCCTCGCCATCAAGGCCTCGGGCATGTGCGGGAGCGATCTGCATCCCTACCGGGCGGCGGGCGACGCCGCGAAGTCCCTGGGGCTCGGCGGCGCGGGCGGCCCCGTCATCGCCGGCCACGAACCCTGCGGCATCGTCGCCGAGCGGGGCCCCGGCGTCACCGAGGCACAGGCGCCCACCGGCCAGCGCGTCATGAACCACCACTACAAGGGCTGCGGGCTCTGCAAGCACTGCCGGACCGGCTGGTCCCAGCTCTGTCGCCAGGGCATCGTCGTCTACGGCATGACCGGCCACGGCGGCCACGCCAACTACATGACGGTACCCGTGAGCACCCTGATCCCCCTGCCCGCCGAGCTGTCCTTCGAGGAGGGCGCCGCGGTCTCCTGCGGGACCGGCACCGCCTACGGCGCCCTCAAGCGCCTCGACGTCTCGGGGCGGGACACGCTGGCCGTCTTCGGTCAGGGGCCGGTGGGCCTCAGCGCCACCCTCCTGGGCGTGGCGATGGGGGCCCGCGTCGTCGCCATCGACATCTCCCCGGAGCGGCTCGCCCTCGCCCGTGAATTCGGCGCGGACATCGTGATCAACTCGAAGGAGACGGACCCGGTGGCGGCGCTCCGCGACGTCACCCACGGGGAGGGCGTGGAGGCGTCGATGGACTGTACCGGTCACCCCGACGCGCGCGCCGCCGCCGTCCGCTGCGTCTGCACGTGGGGCCGCGCCTGCTTCGTCGGCGAGGGCGGGCAGGTCACCCTCGACGTCAGCCCGGACCTGCTGCGCCGCCAGGTCACCGTCCACGCCTCGTGGACCTTCTCGACCGTGGGCCAGTGGGAGTGCGCGCGCTTCGTCGCCGAGCGGAAGATCCCGCTCGCCAAGCTCATCACCCATCGCTTCCGGCTGGACCAGGCCGACGAGGCCTACCGCCTCTTCGACACCCAGACCACAGGCAAGGGCGTCTTCACGTTCTGAGCGCCATTACCCTCCGCAATCTCCCTCCGGCCCTCGACCGCGCCATCCGCGAGCGGGCAAGGCGGCGGAGAACCAGTGCCAACAAGGCGGTGATCGGCCTGCTCGAGGAGCGCCTCGGCGGGGGAGCGCGGCGGGAGGCAGTCGAGGCGCGCGACCTGGACGCCCTCGCGGGCACCTGGACCCGGGGCGAGGCGGAGGAGTTCGACGCCGCCCTCGCGCGACAGCGCGTGATCGACCGGAAAGCCTGGAAGTGAGCCACTTTGCACCCAGGATAGCCGAGCAAAGACCCGGCCGCCTTCGACGGCCCGTCGGAGCCCTGAACGCCGGAGGGCGATCACCGTTATACTGGCGCCGTGGCAAAGGACACTGCGGAGCTGCCTCCGGAGCGCGAGGCGCGGTTCTGGTCGGGCGTCGGGT
>CAZWXA010000656.1:0-1841 GCA_964637755.1 uncultured bacterium
CGATCGCCTGGAGCCCGGACGAGCAGAAGCGGTTGACCGTGGTCCCCGCGACCGATGCCGGCAGGCCCGCCCGGAGCGCCGCCACCCGCGCCACGTTGTGGCCCTGGGCGCCGTGGGGCTGGCCGCAGCCGAGGATCACGTCCTCGACCTCCGCCGGGTCGAGCCGCGGCGCCTTGCCGAGCACGTCCCTGATGCAGTGCGCGGCGAGGTCATCGGGCCGGGTGAGGTTGAAGGACCCGCGGAACGACTTGGCGAGGGGCGTACGCGAGCTGGCGACGACGACGGCTTCTCTCATGGCGCGTTCCTTTCCCGACCGGGTTCGCCCATAGTGCCCCGGCCGCGGCGCGGGTGCAACTGGTCGGACGGCGCCGGCACGGCGACGCCCGGCACGCCAGCATGATGACAAACAGGCCGCCCGCTCGGAGAGACGCGATCAACGCGGCGAGGGAACTACGACCGAGGCGCACGCCGCCGTTCGCCGCCAGCGGGCCTTTTTCGGCGGCCTGCCAGCGGCTGCCGAGATACGCGCCCCGGTTATGATAGCGTCGGGTCGGGCGCCGCCGGTCCCGGGCGGTGTTCCGGTGCCTGCAGCAGCGAGGGATGGAAGGCGGGGCGAGGTCATCAGGGTATCGGAGGTGCCGATGGAGTTCGGTCTGTTCACCGAGTTCCAGTGTCCCGAAGGGATGAGCGAGGCGAGGGCGTTCGACGAGTCGATGGCCGAGATGGCCGCCGCGGAGGAATGCGGCTTCGACGCCGTCTGGCTCGGGGAGCTCCACTTCCAGAAGAACCGGTCCGTGCTGGCCTCGCCGCTCGTGGTCGGCAGCGCGATCGCCAGCCGCACCCGCCGGGTGAAGATCGTCATCGCGGTCCAGGTCCTGCCGCTCAGTCATCCCCTCCGGATCGCCGAGGACGTGGCCACCCTGGATCATCTCAGCAAGGGACGGCTGGAGCTGGGGGTCGGACGCAGCGGCCTTCCGGGCCACTACCAGGGCTTCAACATCCCCTACAGCGAAAGCCGTGACCGGTTCTTCGAGACGCTGGAGATCCTCCTCAAGGCGTGGACACGGGACCGCTTCTCCCACGAGGGCAAGCACTTCCAGTTCCGCGACGTCTGCGTGATCCCGAAGCCGTACCAGACGCCCCATCCGCCCATCCGGATCGCGGCCACCACGGAGGACACCTTCTCGCTGATCGGGCGCATGGGCTATCCCCTGTTCGGCGCGGCCCGCACGAGCGCGATCCAGGAGCTGACGCGCCAGGTCGGCCTCTACCGAGACGCATGGACCGCGGCCGGGCATCGGGGCCCGGGGGATGTCGGACTCAGCATCCCGGTGTACGTGGCAGACACGGCCGCCCGGGCCCGCGAGGAGCCCGAAGCGAGCACGATGGGCTTCTTCCGCGGGATCGCCCGTGCGCTGGTGCAGTCCGGTGGAACCGGCGCCCAGCTCGCGGAGGCCCAGGCAGGCCGGGCCCGGCGGCTCGCCGAGATCAGCTACGAGGACGTGCTGACCCAGCAGGTCATCTATGGCGAGCCCGCGGCCGTGGCCGACCGGCTGCTCGAGCTGCGCGAGGCCCTCGGCTTCTCGAGCCTCGCCGCCTGGATGAACCCCGGGGGGAACATCCCGCACTCCCGGGTGCTGCACTCCATGCGGCTCTTCGCCGAGCAGGTGGCCCCGCGGGTGGCGTGACAGCGGGGAAGAACCCGCGCTCGGCGTCGATGATCCCTCGGTCGGGGAAGAGCCGGCACGATCGAGGCCGTCTCTGCAGGGAGGAGGATGGGCGGTGAACCCGCGAGTCCGAGCGCTCGGCGAGACGGTGCTCCGGGTGAAGGACCTCCAGGC
>CAZWXA010000657.1:0-1836 GCA_964637755.1 uncultured bacterium
ATCCGCGCATCCCTCCGAAGAGCACCCACTGAACGTGAGCCGCGCGGCCCCATGATCGAGGACTCGCTCCGCGGGCGAGCCCGGTTCAGCAGGGGTCGTGGGGACGACGCACGACCCACTCCCGGTGCGGGCTCAGTCGCGCCGGAGCTTCTTGTACCTGAGTCGGTGGGGCTGCTCTGCCTCGGCGCCGAGGCGTTTCCGGCGATCGGCCTCGTAGTCGGCGTAGTTGCCCTCGAACCACACGACGCGGCTGTCGCCCTCGAAGGCCAGCATGTGGGTGGCGACGCGGTCGAGGAACCAGCGATCGTGGCTGATCACCACCGCGCAGCCGGCGAAGGCGAGGAGCGCCTCCTCGAGCGCGCGCAGCGTGTCCACGTCGAGGTCGTTGGTGGGCTCGTCGAGGAGGAGCAGGTTCCCCCCGGACTTGAGGAGCTTGGCCAGGTGCACGCGGTTCCGCTCGCCGCCCGAGAGATCGGCGACCTTCTTCTGCTGGTCGCTCCCCTTGAAGTTGAACGAGGCGACGTACGCGCGGGACTGGACCTGCCGGTTGCCGAGCGTGAGGACCTCGGCCCCGCCCGAGATCTCCTCCCAGGCCGTCTTCGAGCCGTCGAGAACGTCGCGGCTCTGGTCGACGTGGGCGATCTTCACGCTCTCGCCCACGCGGAGCACTCCGGAGTCGGACTGCTCTTGCCCGACGATCATGCGAAAGAGCGTGGTCTTGCCGGCGCCGTTGGCGCCGATGACGCCGACGATCCCGCCGCGCGGCAGGTTGAATGACAGGTCGTCGATCAGCAGCCGGTCGCCGTAGCCCTTGGACACGTGCTCCGCGCGGACGACGAGGTCGCCAAGACGCGGGCCCGGCGGGATCGTGATCTCTGCCGCCTCGCCCCGTCCATCCTGCTGCTCGGCCAGCAGCGCCTCGTAGGAGGACAGGCGCGCCTTGCTCTTGGCCTGGCGGGCGCGAGGCGCCTGGCGGACCCACTCGAGCTCGCGGGCGAGCGTGCGCTGGCGCGCGGACTCCGCCTTCTCCTCGCTGGCCAGGCGCTGGCCCTTCTGCTCGAGCCAGGACGAGTAGTTGCCCTCCCAGGGGATGCCCCTGCCCTGGTCCAGCTCGAGGATCCAGCCGGCGACGTTGTCGAGGAAGTAGCGATCGTGCGTGATGGCGACGACCGTGCCCGGGTACTCCTTCAGGTAGCGCTCGAGCCATGCGACGGACTCGGCGTCGAGGTGGTTCGTCGGCTCGTCGAGCAGCAGCATGTCGGGCTTCTGCAGGAGCAGGCGGCAGAGCGCGACCCGCCGGTGCTCGCCGCCGGATAGCGTCTCGACTTTCGCGTCGCCCGGCGGCACGCGGAGCGCATCCATCGCGATCTCGACGGTGCGGTCGAGGTCCCAGCCGTTCGCCGCCTCGATCTGATCCTGCAGGCGGGCCTGCTCGGTGAGCGTCTTCTCCATCTCGTCGTCGGCCATGGGCTCGCCGAGCCGGGCACTCACCGCCTCGAACGCCGTCAAGAGGGCGCGGGTCTCGTCGACCCCATCCTCGACGTTGCCGCGGACGTCCTTGCCCGGGTCCAGCTGCGGCTCCTGCGGCAGGTAGCCGGTACGCACGCCGTCGGCGGGGTACGCCTCGCCCAGGAAATCGTCGTCGACGCCCGCCATGATCCTGAGGAGGGTGCTCTTGCCCGCGCCGTTGGCGCCGAGCACGCCGATCTTCGCTCCCGGATAGAAGGAGAGCCAGATCCCTTTCAGGATCTCCCGCTTCGGCGGGACGATCTTTCGCAAGTCCTTCATCGTGAAGATGTACTGGTGAGCCATCGCGTCTAGCCGACCTGTCTGGTG
>CAZWXA010000658.1:0-1835 GCA_964637755.1 uncultured bacterium
GGCGCCGGTCCGCGCGGACGTCCCGGCCGGCGCGCACTCGTCAGTGCTCCTGCGCTGGGAGCCGCGCCGCCTCGCCCTGCTGCGCGCGGCCCTGAGCGCGGGCGAGTCGGGCGGCCTCCCGCTGCGGGCGACCCGGGCGCTCGAGATCCTGGTCGAGAAGGCGCAGACCTTTGGCGGGCGCATCGAGGAGATCAGCCCGACGGGCATGGTCGCCGCGTTCGGCCTCGAGCCGGTGGAGGATGCGGCCGCGCGCGCCGCGCACGCCGCCATGGCGATCCAGAAGGCCGTCGAGCGCGAGGGGGGCGGCGGCGAGCCGCTGGGACTCAGGATCGCGGTCCATGTCGGCCAGTTCCTGGTGGGACAGGGAAGCGCCAGGCCCGAGCTGGACCTCGAGGCCAAGCACCGCGCGTGGACTGTGCTGGAGGGACTGGTCGCGGCCTCCGACGCGGGTGTCATCGTCGTGAGCGGGCCCGCGGCGCATTTCCTGGAACGGCACTTCGGGCTCGCCCCGCTGGAAGCGCTGGTGCGGGCCGAGGTGTCAGCGTACCGGCTCGTGGCCCGAGGGGGACGGAGTCTGGGGCCCAGGCGGCGGGTCTCGCGGTTCGTCGGCCGGCGTCAGGATCTCGATCTCCTGCGGAGCCGGCTGGCGTCGGCCAGGCGCGGCCGCGGGCACGCCGTGGGGATCGTCGGTGACGCCGGCATCGGCAAGTCACGGTTGCTCGCGGAGTTCCGGCGCAGTCTGGCCGGGGAGCCGGTGACGTACCTGGAGGCGAGCTGCCCGTCCTACGGGAGCGCGATTCCCTATCTCCCGGTGCTCGACGTGCTCCGCCAGAGCTGCCGGATCACGAAGCGCGACAGTGCCGAGGCCGTCGCGAAGAAGGTGCGTCAGAGCCTCCAGGCCGTCGAGATGGACCCGGAGGAGTGGGCGCCGTACCTGCTCCAGCTCCTCGGCGTGAAGGAGGGGACAGACGGGATCTCCGCACGCGGCGCCGAGGTGCCGGAGACCAAGTTCCGCACGTTCGACGCGCTCCGGCAGCTGAGCCTCAAGGCCAGCCACCAGCGACCGCTGATCGTGGTCGTGCAGGACCTGCACTGGATCGACCGGACGTCCGAGGAGCTGTTCGCGTCCCTGGTCGAGAGTCTCCCTGGCGGGGCCGTCCTGTTCGTCTCGAGCTACCGCCCCGGATACCGGCCGCCCTGGATCGACAAGTCCTGGGCGACGCAGGTGGCGCTCGAGCCGCTCTCCCCCGAGGACAGCCTCACGATCGTCCGGTCGGTCCTCGATACCGAGGTGGCCGAGCCGGTGGCCCGGATGATCCTCGACAAGGCCGAAGGGAACCCCTTCTTCCTCGAGGAGCTGTGCCGAGCGGTCGCGGAGCACGCGGATAGCCTCGCGATCCCGGCCGTGCCCGACACGATCCAGGAAGTCCTGCTGGCCCGGATCAATCGACTGCCGGACGAGCCGAGGCGGCTGCTCCAGACCGCGTGCGTGCTGGGCCGGGAGGTCTCGTCACGTCTCCTCGAAGCCGTCTGGGAGGAGCCGGGGTCGCTCTCCACGCATCTCCGGGAGCTGATACGGCTCGAATTCCTCTACGCGCTCGGTGCCGGCGAGGACCCCGCGTACAGCTTCAAGCATGCGCTGACCCAGGAAGTGACGTATGCGAGCCTGCCCGCCGGCCGCCGCCTGGCCCTCCACGCCGCTGCCGGCGCGGCCCTCGAAGCGCTGCACGCGGACGGGCTGGACGAGGTCTACGACCGGCTGGCGTATCACTACTCGCGGACCGACGACGCCGGGAAGGCCATCACCTATCTGTCCCTGTTCGCCGAGAGCGCGG
>CAZWXA010000659.1:0-1823 GCA_964637755.1 uncultured bacterium
CCGGCTCGCCGCATGGGGCGCCCCGCCCGCCGCGCCACCCGTCCGGTCCCAGTTGCCGCCGTTCATGAATAGTCCGGGCTGGCTCAGAGCGTCATCAGGCTACGCGCCCGGGCGTGGTCGGGCTGGTCGCAGCGCATCGTGTCCGGGTTCGCTCCCCGGGCCAGCGCCAGGTGGTAGGTGAAGAGCTGGAGCGGCACGACGGCCAGGATTGGCGTGAGGAGCTCCGGCACCGCGGGCAGCACGATGGTCTCCGCCGCCAGCGCCGCCAGGTCCCGGTCGCCGTCCGCGACGATCGCGACCACCGGCGCCCCGATCGCCCGGGCCGCCCGCGCCGCCACGAGGCATCGCTCGTAGGATGGCCCCGGCGGGGCGATGAGGAACAGCACGTCCTCGCGGTCCATCGCGGCCCACGGTCCGTGGAGGAACTGCTCGCAGTTGAAGCCGAGGGCCGTGGCATGGCTGGCCTCGCTCATCTTGAGTGCCGCCTCGTACGCGGTCGCCGTGTTGGGGCCGCCGCCGACGAAGTAGTACCGGCGACGGTCGCTGAAGCGGGCGACCAGGTCCTGCCACGCCTCCTGGCCCAGGAGCACGGCGAGGTGGTCGGGGATGCCGTCGAGCGCGCGCGGCAGATCGTCGTCGCTGCCGATCTCCGCGGCCAGCGCCGCAAGGACTGAGAGCGCGCACGTGTAGCTGATGGTGTGGGCCGCCGAGCTTTCCTGGTCGACCGTCCTGAGCGACCAGTCGGCGACCGCCAGGCGGTCACCACTCCCCTTGCCGGTGATCACGATCCCCACGCCGCCGCTCGCCTTCGCCCTCTCCAGTGCCTCGAGCGAGTAGCGCTTCGTCCCGCGGTGGCTCACGACGATCAGGGCGCTCCTCGAGTCGAGGGCGGGCCAGTAGTTCACCAGCTCGAAGGAGTGCAGGGCTCGCGCGCGGTGACCGAGCCCGCCGGCGTGGACGAACAGCAACTCTCCGGCGAGAGTCGCATGCCAGGACGTGCCGATGCCGGCGAGCAGCACCCGGTCGGCCTGCCTGAGCTGCGCCGCGGCGCCTGCCAGCGCCGCGCGGTTGTCCCGCAGCACCAGGCGAAGCGCGCCGGGCTGGGCATAGATCGCGTCGTGCATGTAGTACGGATGCCCCGGACGCGACGGTGGGGGCGCCCACGCCATCAGGCCGTCCTCCGGCGGGCGGCCGCGACGAGGTCGCAGAAGTACCGGTGCACGGTGACGTCCGCGGTCAGCTCCGGGTGGAACACGGCGACGAGCACCGTTCCCGCCTGCGCCAGGACCGGATCGCCGCCGTGCTCGGCGAGCACCTGGACACCGGGCCCGACGCGCCGGATCCGTGGGGCCCGGATGAACACCATCTCGATCGGTGTGGCGCGCCCGCCGAGCATGGCCGTCCCGCGTGCCTCGAACGACTCACGCTGCCGGCCGTAGGCATTGCGCTCGACGCCGACGTCGATCAGGCCGAGGGAGAACTGCACGGGATTCGAGACGTCACGGGCCAGCACGATCAGTCCGGCGCAGGTACCGAAGACGGGCCTGCCGGCTTCGTGAAACTTCTCGAGGGCGGGGACGAACGGCCACCTGTCCATCAGCTTCAGCAACGTGGTGCTCTCTCCGCCGGGGATGATCAGTCCCTCGAGTCCGGCGAGTTCCTCGGGTTTGCGCACTTCCACCGCCTCGGCACCGGAACGCTCGAGCGCAGTCCGATGAAGGGCGAAATCCCCCTGGAGCGCGAGGACGCCGATTCTCGGCCGCTCAGCCACAGGGGCTCATTTCGCCTCCGGCGGCGGCTCGCCCCGGCGCTCCCGCGCCCTC
>CAZWXA010000660.1:0-1819 GCA_964637755.1 uncultured bacterium
GGTGTTCCCGAGCCACGCGGAGCGCGCGGCGTCCGCGCCGGCGTGGTCGAGGTCGAGGTGGCGGTGGAGCCAGTGCGCGTGAGGTCACGGGCTGCGCGGATACCAGGCGGGAAGGGTCGCGTCCACGTTGACCCAGACCGACTTGGCCTCCGTGTACTCGCGCATGGCCTCGAAGCCCATCTCCCTGCCGTACCCGGAGTTGCGCACGCCACCGAACGGCGAGCCGGGATTCACGCGCTTGTAGCTGTTGATCCAGACCATGCCGGTCTGCAGGGCCGCGGCCACCCGATGCGCCCGGGCCAGGTCGCGCGTCCAGAGGCCGCCGCCGAGACCGTAGTCGACGCCGTTGGCCAGGCCGATCGCCTCCCCCTCGTCGCGGAAGGTCGTGACCGTCGCGAAGGGCCCGAAGACCTCCTCCTGGAAGACCCGGTCCCCTGGCCGCGCCCTGACCACGGTCGGCTCGACGTAGCAGCCGAGCGCCAGCCGCGGGTCCTCCGGCGGCTTGCCTCCGGTGAGAACCTCGCCGCCCTGGTCGCGCGCGACCTTGACGTACGTGAGCACGCGGTCCTGGTGGACGCGCGATGTCAGCGGGCCCATCTCGGTCGCGGGATCGAGCGGGTCGCCGACCCGGATCGAGCGGGCCAGCGCGACGAACCGGTCGACGAACTCGTCCGCGATCGACTCGTGCAGCAGGAGGCGGGAGCCGGCGATGCAGGCCTGTCCCTGGTTGTGGAAGATCGCGAAGGCCGAGCCGTTCACGGCCGCCGGGAGGTCGGCGTCCTCGAACACGATGTTGGCGCCCTTGCCGCCGAGCTCGAGCTGGACGCGCTTGAAGTTGCCGGCCGAGGCCTCGACGATCTTGCGTCCCGTCGCGCAGGAGCCGGTGAAGGCGATCTTCTGGACACCGTGGTGGCCCGCCAGGGACGCGCCCGCGACGGGGCCGAAGCCCGGCACGACGTTGACGACGCCGGGCGGAAAGCCGACGCCGGCCGCCAGCTCCGCGAGGCGCAGCGAGGAGAGTGGCGTCAGCTCGGCGGGCTTGAAGACGATCGTGTTGCCGGCGGCGAGCGCCGGCCCCATCTTCCAGCTCGTGAACATCAGGGGAAAATTCCACGGCACGATCTGTCCGACGACGCCGAGGGGTTCGCGCAGGACGTAATTCAGGAACCCGGGCTCCACCGGCACCACGCTGCCTTGCAGCTTGTCGGCCATGCCCCCGAAGTACCGGAACGTCGCCGCCGTGCGCGGCACGTCCAGGCGCGTCGAGTCGCGGAGCGGGTGGCCGGTGTCGAGGGTCTCGAGCCGCGCCAGCTCCGGGGCCTGGGCCTCGATGGCGTCGGCAAGCCCGAGCAGGAGCCGGCCGCGATCGGCCGCGGCCATCCCGCTCCAGCGCGGGAAGGCGGCCCGCGCCGCGGCCACGGCCCGGTCGATGTCGCCGGCCCGCGCCTCGGCCACATCCGCGAGCTTCGAGCCGTCGTGGGGGTTGACGACCGGGAAGGTGGCGCCGTCGAGGGCGTCGACGAACTCGCCGGCGATGAAGAGCCGATCCTGGACCCGCGGGCTGGCGCTCACCCGCGCCCCGTCCGGTCGCTGGGAGGAGGGCCGCCGGCTGCCGTGTCGGCTCGGTCGCTCCTCGGGCCCCGCCCACGAGGCTCGGGGCCCGGCCCGACCGGCGGCCGCCTCGCGTCTGGCCCCGTTCCGCGCCGTGCGGGAGTGTTCCGCATCCGTCAGAATTCGATCGGGTTGGTGGGGAGCTTGCCGCTCGCGATCAGCTCGGGGAGATTCGGAGAGGCGTTCTCCCAGACCAGCAGCATCGCGC
>CAZWXA010000661.1:0-1807 GCA_964637755.1 uncultured bacterium
CTTCCCGTTGATCTCCGCGCTGCAGGAACCGCACTTGCCGGCCTTGCAGTTCCACCGCACCGCGAGGTCGTTGGCCTGGGTCGCCTGGATCCGGTGGATCACGTCGAGGACGACCATGCCCTCCTCGGTGGCGACCCGATACTCCTTGAAGTCGCCGCCCCTGGCGTCGCCGCGGAAGACCCGCAGCGTGAACGCGGGCATTATTTCTTCTCCTCGAAGAGCTTCCGGAGCTCCCCGGGCATCTCGGGCAGCGGCTCCCGGGAGAGCGCGAGGGCACCGTCCTTCTGGCGCAGGACGACGTTGACCTTGCCCCACTCGGGATCGGTCTTCGGGTGGTCCTCCCGCGTGTGCCCGCCGCGGCTCTCCTTCCGCTCGAGGGCCGCCAGCGCGCTACACTCCGCGACCGTGAGGAGGGAGCCGAGGTCGAGCGCCACGTGCCAGCCGGGGTTGTAGGCTCGGCCGCCTTCCACCCGGACCTTCTTCTGCCGCTCCTTCAGGATCTCGATCTTCTTCACCGCCTCCCTCAGGTCCGACTCCGTTCGGATGATGCCGACGAGGGACTGCATGGTCTCCTGCAGCTCCTGCTGGATCGCGTAGGGGTTCTCGCCGCCGGCGCGCGTGAACGGCTCCAGCAGCTCTCGCGCGACCGCCTCGACCTGGCCCCGCCCGACCTCGAGCGGGCCCCCGAAGTCCTTCGCGTGCAGCGCCGCGTGGAGCCCCGCCCGCCGGCCGAAGACGAGCAGGTCCGAGAGCGAGTTCCCGCCGAGGCGGTTCGAGCCGTGCATCCCCCCCGCGACCTCACCGCCCGCGAAGAGCCCCGGCACCGTCGACGCCGTCGAGTCGGCCTCCACCCGCACGCCGCCCATCGCGTAGTGGCAGGTCGGACCCACCTCCATCGGCTCCTTCGTGATGTCGACGTCGGCCAGCTCCTTGAACTGGTGGTACATCGAGGGCAGGCGTTTCTTGATGTAGTCCGCCGGCCGCCGGGTGCAGATGTCGAGGAAGACGCCGCCGTGCGGGCTTCCCCTCCCGGCCTTCACCTCCGCGTTGATCGCGCGGGCGACCTCGTCGCGCGGCAGCAGGTCGGGCGTCCGGCGGTTCCTCTTGTCCTCGTACCAGCGGTCGGCCTCCGCCTCGTTGTCCGCGGTCTCGGCCTTGAAGAACTCGGGAATGTACTTGAACATGAAGCGCTCGCCCGTCTTGTTCCGGAGCGTCCCGCCGTCGCCGCGCACGCCCTCGGTGACGAGGATGCCCCGCACCGACGGCGGCCACACCATGCCGGTCGGGTGGAACTGGACGAACTCCATGTCGATCAGGTCCGCGCCTGCCCAGAGCGCCAGCGAGTGGCCGTCCCCCGTGTACTCCCAGGAGTTCGAGGTGATCGTCCACGCCTTCCCGATCCCTCCGGTCGCCAGCACGACCGCCTTGGCCTTGAAGACGACGAATTCGCCGGTGCTCCGGCGATAGCCGAACGCGCCGACGACGCGGTGGCCGTCCGTCAGGAGCCGGGCGATGGTGGTCTCCATGTGGACGTCGATCCCCTGGTGGATCGCGTGGTACTGGAGCGTCCGGATCATCTCGAGCCCGGTCCGGTCGCCGACGTGGGCCAGGCGCGCGTACCGATGGCCCCCGAAGTCGCGTTGCAGGATGCGGCCGTCCGTCGTCCGGTCGAAGAGGGCACCCCAGCGCTCCAGCTCCAGCACCCGCTCGGGCGCCTCCTGGGCGTGGAGCTGGGCCATGCGCCAGTTGTTCAGCATCTTGCCGCCGCGCATCGTGTCGCGGAAGTGGACCTGCCAGTTGTCCTCGG
>CAZWXA010000662.1:0-1801 GCA_964637755.1 uncultured bacterium
TCCGGATGCGTCCGGCGACGAACGCGGAGCAAACGTAGCACGCGCCTCGCCTTCCCGTCCACGGCGAGGCTCGCCCGCGCATTTTGATGTATCCTCGTGCCAGCGGGCGACACGGCAGCCGAACCGCAGGGAGGACCGACGTGCGGACCTTACGCGAGCCCCGTTCATGATTGGGTGCCCCCATCTCCTGTCCGGCGACCCCATCCCGCCGCTGCGACGGCAGTTGACGCTCCACCCGCCGGAGAGGGCCCTGGGGCGTTTCCTGATCGGCCTCGCGGTCCTGCTCGGGTGCGCCTGGACGGTCACCGCGGCGGCCGCCCCGCAGGGGCAGGTCGTCATCGCCCAGGGGGTGGATCCGACCACGCTCGATCCCCACTGGCACCTCGAGACGCCGGCCGGCAACGTCCTGCTCAACATCTACGACTCGCTGCTCTTCCGCGATCGCGACGAGAAGATCATCCCGTGGCTGGCCGAGTCCTGGAAGCTCGTCAACCCGACGACGTGGGAGTTCAAGCTCCGCAAGGGCGTCCGGTTCCACAACGGCGAGGAGCTCGACGCCGAGGCCGTGAAGTTCAGCCTCGACCGGCTTCGGGACCCCGAGCTGAAGAACCGCCAGGCGCCCAACTACCGCCTCGTCTCCTCGGTCGACGTGGTCGACCGGCTCACCGTGCGGATCACCACCAGCAAGCCATTCCCGACCCTTCCCAACCAGCTCGCCTTCGGCGGCTCCATCGTGCCCCCGAGGCACTTCAAGGGGAAGGACAGGACGTTTGCCGACAGGAACCCGGTCGGCACCGGCGCGTACAAGTTCGTCAGCTGGACCCGTGACGAGCGGATCGTCCTCGAGGCCAACGAGAGCTGGTGGGGCGGCGTGCCGAGGGTGAAGACGCTGGTCTTCCGGCCGATCCCCGAGCACGCCGTCCGGGTCGCGGCACTCCAGGCCGGAGAGATCGACCTCGCGGTCAACGTGCCTCCCCACCTCACGCCCGTGATCGAGAAGGATCCGAAGCTCTACGTCTCGAAGGCCGCGAGCGTCCGGACGCTCTTCATCCCGATCTACACCCACCAGTTCGACGGGGCCAACAAGCTCCAGGGGCTCTTCGACGGGCCCACCAGCGACCGGCGGGTGCGCCAGGCGATCCTCGCCGCGGCGAATCCGGACGAGATCATCAAGACGGTGCTGGAAGGGCAGGCGATCCGCACCGCCACACCGCTCACCTCCAAGCACTTCGGCTTCGACCGGACGCTCCAGGCCCCCCGGCAGGATCCTGCCCGGGCCAGGAAGCTCCTCGCCGACGCCGGATTCCCGAACGGCCTCGACCTCACCCTCAATTCCCCCGACGGCCGCTACCTCAAGGACCGCGAGGTGGCCGAGGCCGTGGCCGGGCAGCTCACCAAGGCGGGAATCAGGACGGGGGTCCGCACGCACGAGTGGACGACGTACGTCACCCAGATGGTCTACGTCCACAAGGCCGGCCCGTTGTTCCTCATCGGCTGGGGCAACACGGCCTGGGACGCCGATCTCACGTTCTTCGCGCTCTGGCGCAGCGGCAACCCGCTGGCCAACTACTCGAGTCCGGAGTTCGACGCGATGATCGACGAGGCGCAGACGTCCTTCGACGGCAAGCGCCGGCAGGAGATCTACGCGCGCGCCCAGAGGCTGATGCTGGACGACGGCGCCCTCCTGCCCCTCTACCAGCAGATGGATCTCTACGGCGTCAGCAAGCGAGTGGTCTTCCAGGCGCTGCCGTCGGAGCGCCTGGTCGGCGCGTGGCTCGCCATCCGCGGGTCCTAGCCCGGA
>CAZWXA010000663.1:0-1801 GCA_964637755.1 uncultured bacterium
TCGAGGGCTCGTCCTCGAGGCCCCGCACGAAGCTCCCGTCGATCTTGACGTAGTCGGCCGGCAGCGACTGGAGGTGCGCGAACGACGAGAAGCCGATGCCGAAGTCGTCCAGCGCGAAGCGGCAGCCCCGCTGCTTGAGCCGGGTCATCACGTCCTGGGCGCGCGCGATGTCGGCGACCGCCGCGGCCTCGGTGATGTCGAAGCCGATCCGCCCGGCGTCGACCGAGCCGGAGCTGATCCGTTCCTCGATGTGGGCGATGACGCGCTCGTCTCCGAGGCTCACGCCCGACAGATTGATGAAGAGCGGGAGGCCCGCCACGCGGTGCAGCATCTCGACGGCCGCGTCGAAGGCCCAGCGGTCGACCGCGCCGATCAGCCCGAATCGCTCGGCGGTGTCGATCAGCTCGGCCGCCGGTATCGGGCTGCCGTCGGAGTCGCGCAGCCGGATGAGCGCCTCGACGTGCTGGGCCTTCCCGCTGGCGAGGTGGACCACCGGCTGGAAATCGAAGCTGAAGCCGTTGCCCCGGAGGGCGTCCTTGATCGCGGTGACCCGGCGTGTCGCCTGCGTCTGCCGTGCCTGGCCTTCGGTGGCGGACTCGAAGACGACGACGCGGTTGCGGCCGCGCTGCTTGGCCGCGTAGAGCGCGGTATCTGCCAGCGCCAGGACGGCCTGCGGGTCCCGGCTGCCGTCCACGGGCGCCATTCCGATGCTGATCCCGACGTCGAACGTGTGATCCCCCGCCTCGAAGCGACACTGCTCCACCGCCGCGCGGAGGCGTTCGGCCACCGCCCGCGCCGGCTGCGCCTCCGTGTCTTCCAGGAGCACCGCGAACTCGTCTCCGCCGAGGCGGGCCAGCACGTCGGTGGGCCGGAGCACCCCGCGGAGGATCTGGGCGATCGTCCGCAGGAGCTGGTCACCCGCGGAGTGGCCGACGGTGTCGTTGACGATCTTGAAGTGGTCGGCGTCGAGCAGCAGGCACGCCGCCTTCTGGCCGCGGCGCGCCCGCGCCACCGCGCGCTCGAGGTGCTCCTCCAGGGCCCGCCGGTTCGGGAGGCCGGTCAGTGCGTCGTGGGTGGCGAGGTAGAGGATCCGGGCCTCCTGCCGCCGTCGCTCGGTGATGTCGAGCTTGATCGCGACGTAGTGAGTGACCTCGCCCCGGGCGTTCTTCACCGGCGTGATGGTCTGTTCCTCCGGATAGAAACTTCCATCCTTGCGCCGGTTCACCATCTCGCCGCGCCAGACCCTCCCGGCCTGGATCGTCTCCCAGAGCTGGCGGTAGAACTCGGGGCTGTACGTGTTCGACTTGAGCAGGCGCGGGGTCTGCCCGACCGCCTCCTCGGCCGCATAGCCCGTGAGCCGGCTGAAAGCCGGATTGACCCACTGGATCACGCCCTCGCGGTCGGTGATGAGCACGCCGTTGTCGGCGGCCTCGAGCGCCGCCTCGAGGAGCCGGATGCGGGCCCAGTGCTCGGTGACGTCGCGCAGGATGGCGACGACCACCCGGTGCCCGGCCTGGTCCAGGCTCGCCGACCCGACCGCGTGCACCGTGAGCCACCGGCCGTCCTGATGGCGGATCCGATGCTCGAAGGACTCGACGGCTCCCGGCGTCTGCAGCGCCCTCGCGAGCGCGCCGGTCACACGGGTCCGGTCCTCGGGATGAACGAGATCGAGGACGCTCCGGCCCAGGTAGTCCTCGGGCTTGTACGCCAGGACGCGCGCGACCGACGGGCTCCCGTACAGCACCGTCGCGTGCTCGTCCAGCATGACGATGATGTCGGCCGAGTGCTCCACGAGGGTGCG
>CAZWXA010000664.1:0-1777 GCA_964637755.1 uncultured bacterium
GCGCGACGGCTGGCGGGCCTGGGATACGCCAACGTCAGGATCCTCAAGGGCGGGCTCGGCGCCTGGACCAACGCGGGCCTCCCGCTCGAGCTGAAACCCACCACCACCGACGCACCGGCGCCCTCCGTTCCCGCCCAGGCCTGAACCGCGTCGCTCGCGTGGCCGGCCGGACACCGACAGGCCTAGCCAGCCCCTCGCCGCTGCCGTCGCCCTGGGCCGTCTTGCAGGCCGACAGGATCACCCACTCCGTCTGTGTCAGGGCGGTACTGAGCTCAGCGAGTCTTCGTGCCGTCGGGCACTGTCTCCGGCGGCGCCACCGGACAGGTGAAGGCCTCGCCGTCGTCGTCCGCGTAGCCTGCACCCGCCGCCGGGAGCACCGTCGGCGACGCACCGAGACACTCGATCGCTCGGCGTATCCAGCCGGCAAGCAGCGCGGCGGCGGTGCGGAGAACGGTTCGCTGCCACTTGATTGGGGGACGAGCGCTGCCCGTGCGATGATCGGCGGTGGCCGAAGGCCCGGCGGTGGGCTCGAGGTCGGCCATCCGGATCGTGCGAGGGAAGAGGAATGGACGAGAGGGAGCTCGAGCAGGTCGCCCGCCGTCACGGGATTGTGCTGCTCCTGCAGTTCGGCTCGACGGTCACGGGACGGACCCACCCCGCCAGCGACGTCGACCTTGCGGTCTTGCTCGAGCGGACCCCGCGGTCGCTGGGCGAGCACGCGGACCTGCTGCGCGATCTGCAGGCGGCCTTCCCGGGTCGGGAAGTCGACCTGGCGCTGATCAACCGTGCGGATCCCCTCTTCCTGCGGAAGATCACCGAGCAGTGCCGCCTGCTCCACGGCTCGCCGGCGCGGCTCGCGGCCCTGAAGATGTATGCGTTCCGGCGATACCAAGACCACCGGAAGTACCTCGCACTGGAGCGGGAGTATGTCGCGCGCTCGCTTCGAGCGATGTCAGCGCCGTGATCGATCCCGAGCTGGTGACCCGCAAGATCGTCCTGATCACGAGTGACCTCGCGGCGCTCGCGCCCGTCGCCGGCAAGCCGCTCGACGCCTACCTCGCCAGTGACATCGACGAGGTGCTCGCCGAACGCTACCTGGAACGGATCATCGGTCGGATGATCGACATCAATTACCACCTGGTCACGGAGTCCGGGCAGCCGCCGCCGCCCGACTACTTCGAGTCCTTCACCCGGCTCGGGCGTCTCGGCGTGCTCGATCTGGACTTCGCCCGCCGGATCGCCGCCTGCGCCGGTCTCCGCAACCGGATCGTGCATGAGTACGACGAGATCGACCCCGGCAAGGTCCACGAGGCGCTCCAGGCGGCAATGCGCGACATCCCGCTGTATCTCCGGGCCGTGAACGAGTACCTCTCGAAGACCGGACGGTGAGCTCTGCCGCAGCCTCGCCGCCCAGTCAGCAAGGCTCAGAAGGCGGAGGGCGGCCGAGAATCTTCCCTCCGGCGAGGGGAGGGGCCCTCACGCGACAACCGGGTCAAAGCCAGACGATGCGGATCTCCTTCTCGACCTCCTTGAACTCAGGATCGCCGGTGTAGAGGTCGGCACCGCGGTGCTTCGCCAAGGCGGCGCCGAAGCAGTCGGCCAGCGACATCTTCCGCGTGGCCTTGATCTCGCCGGCCAGCTCGGCCAAGAGCCGATCGGCAGCGACGATGTTCAGGGGGAGCCCGAGCAGCCGCTCGCGCGCCTCCTCCCAGCGCCGTGCGCCAACCTTCCTCTCCGACACGTAACGGACCTCTGCCCAGTTCGGCGCGGCCACGAG
>CAZWXA010000665.1:0-1770 GCA_964637755.1 uncultured bacterium
GCGCACGATGTAGGCACGGGTAGTGTTACCCTCCGTCCCAGGCGGCTTTGCCCGTGGCCGGCGAGTCGCGGCGCCCGGTGGGGCGTCGGCGGGGAGGGAGCCGGTGAAGTACGAGGACTCGCGCGAGGTGATGCGTGCCTTCGTCGAGAAGCGCGTCCCCGTCTTCACGGGACGCTGAGCCGAGCGAGGGGGAGCCCGCATGATCGTCAAGAGCACGAGCCCGGACGTGACCATTCCCGACGTCTCCATCACCGAGTACGTGCTGCGCCATGCCGGGCGGCTTGTCGACAAGCCCGCCATCGTCGACGGGCCGAGCGGGCGCACGCTGACCTACGGCCAGCTCGCCGAGAGCATCCGGCGCGTGGCGACCGGGTTGGCCCGCCGGGGCTTCCGCAAGGGCGACGTCTTCGCCATCTACAGCCCCAACCTCCCCGAGTACGCGGTGATCTTCAACGCCGTGGCGTCCCTCGGCGGGATCAACACCACCGCCAATCCCCTCTACACGGCCGGGGAACTCGCCGGCCAGCTCCGGGACTCCGGCGCGCGCTTCCTGATCACCGCGCCGCCCTTCCTCGACAAGGCCAGGGAGGCGGCCCGAGGCACGGGGGTCGAGGCGATCTACGTCTTCGGCAGTGCTGCGGGCGCGCGCCCGTTCGCCGAGCTGCTGGAGGCGCCGCCCAGCCCGCCCTCGGTGACGATCAATCCGCGCGAGGACGTGGTTGCCCTCCCCTACTCCAGCGGGACGACGGGGCTGCCCAAGGGCGTCATGCTCACCCATCGCAACCTGGTGGCCAACCTCTGCCAGTGCGAGGGCATGGAGAACTTCGACGGCTTCAGGGAGCGCGACGTCATCATCGCCGTCCTGCCCTTCTTCCACATCTACGGCCTGGTCGTCATCATGAAGCTCGGGCTGTCCCAGGGCGGCACCATCGTCAGCATGCCCCGCTTCGAGTTCCAGGAGTTCCTCGCCGCCATGCAGAAGTACAGGGTCACCATCGCCCCCATCGTGCCGCCCATCGTGCTGGGCATGGTGAAGCATCCGGCGGTGAGCCAGTTCGACCTCTCCAGCGTCCGGCTGGTGTTCTCGGGGGCGGCGCCGCTCGGCGAGGAGATGGCCCGCGAGCTGAGCCGGAAGCTCGGCTGTCCCGTAGTGCAGGGATACGGCATGACCGAGGCGAGCCCGGTCACCCACCTGAGCCCCACCCGGAACGCGCCCGTGAAGCCAGGATCGATCGGCCTCGTCGTGCCCGGTACCGAGGTCAGGCTCGTCGGCGTGGACACCGGCGCCGAGGTCACCGCCCCGGGTCGGGAAGGCGAGCTCCTGATCCGCGGGCCCCAGATCATGAAGGGCTATCTCAACCGGCCGCAGGAGACGGCGGAGAGCATCGACCCCGAGGGCTGGTACCACACGGGCGACGTCGGCTACATCGACGCCGAGGGCTGGTTCTTCATCGTCGACCGCACCAAGGAGCTCATCAAGTACAAGGGGATGCAGGTCGCCCCCGCCGAGCTCGAGGCCCTGCTCCTCACCCACCCCGCCGTGCTCGACGCCGCCGTCGTCGGCAAGGCGGACGAGGAAGCGGGCGAGGTCCCCAAGGCCTTCGTGGTCCTGAAGCCCGACGAGGGGTCGCGCGCGACCACGGCCGAGTCCATCATGGCCTTCGTCGCCGGGCGCGTCGCGCCGCACAAGCGCATCCGCCACCTCGAGTTCATCGAGCAGATCCCCAAGTCGGCCTCGGGGAAGATCCTGCGGCGGCTGCTGGTGCAGAA
>CAZWXA010000666.1:0-1764 GCA_964637755.1 uncultured bacterium
AGGACGCGCTTCCGCAGCGCGTCGCGCAGGCCGTCCTCGGACGCCCATTGCGCGACCATGCCGGCCGTCCAGCGGACCTGGTCGGGAAGGTCGAACAGGCCCCGGGTTCCGGTGAAGAGATCGCCGAGGCCGTGGACGACTCCGCTCGCCAGGAGCCTCGCCACCGCCTCCCCGTAGGTCGCCGGGTCGAGCGGCGCATGATCGAACAGGTCGTCGTAGCGCAGGAACTCGAAGTCGACGGCGATCTCCGCGCTCCACCGGCGGAGATCCCGGGTGATGGCGTCGGTCCACGATGGGACGAGGGACGGGTCGGCGTCGCCGTGCCCGATGCCGTGCACGCACAGGACGGACAGTCGACCGGCCATGGGCGGCCTCCTCTCGGTCGGGGTCCCGCTGTCGGTGGCGGAATCCCGTCTGGATCTCCGGCTCCGCTACCACCCGGAGTTCTTGCGGGTAGCGGGCGCCGCCCTCGCGGGGTCCCGTCGCGGGTGACTCGGGATCCAGCCCCTCGCCCGTCTCTCGTCGCGGTCAACGCTCGACGTGGTGCACAATCTCGTCGGTCACCGGCACGAGCGTCCGCTGAACCGGCTCGGGCGACGAGATTGGCCGGCAGGTTAGGGTGGCCCCGGAGGGCTGTCAAGCCAATTCTACCCGTCGCGCATCGCAACCGCGGGCGCCGCGCTCCACTCTCGCCGTCATCCACGGCCACGAGACGAGGGCGGGAACCGGCCTTTCTCCTCCGCGCTGCCCCGGGCTCGCCCCCGACACCGACGCATCACAAGGGGTCTCCGGCAGGCGGCTCCTGAAGGTCCTCGAGTGACGCGTGCAAAGGCGCGTCTGGGCTCCCTGACACCCCTGGCCTGAGCGCACCCAGCCAATGAGCGGGGAATCGGCCTCGCCCGATATCCTCCGATGTGGCCTGATCGGTCCCCGATGAGGGTGTTACTATCGTCCCGATCGACGATGTGGAGAACACATCGTGGCGAATGTTCGGGTATCCGGGCAGGAGAAGCTGATCACCGGTGAGGAACTGTCCCGTGCTCTCGGCCTCGGCCCCTGTGAGCTGATCGACGGGAGAATCGTGCCGATGAGCCCGACGAGTGACCAGCACGGGCGGATCGAAACCAAGGTCAGCTCTCGAAGCATTTGCGGGCCCGAGACGTCTCGGGAAGGTGCTCGCCGGAGAGGTCGGCATCTATACCCGGCGCAACCCGGACCGCGTGCGCGCGGCCGACGTACTCTATATCTCCAATGAGCACTACGCTCGCCGATCCGGATCGCCGGGGTACCTCGACGTCGCGCCCGAGCTCATCGTGGAGATCCTTTCCCCGGGCGACACGGTCATGGATCTGGCGGAGAAGCTCCGCGAGTACTTTGCCACTGGCGTGAAGCTGGTGTGGGTGGCCGACCCGTGGCCGACCCCCGGGGCCGCCGAGTCCACGTCTACCGTGGTCCCACGGACGTTCGGGAGTTCCTGGAAAGTGACGCGCTGTCCGGGGAGGATGTTCTCCCTGGTCTGGAGGTTTCGATCGCCGGGCTCTTCGTCGAATAGGCGGCGGCGACGTCGCACGAGCGCCAGGAGCGCGGACATCGCGCTCGCGCCCTGCGGCTCCTCGGCGAGATCGCCAGGCATCGCGATCGCTCTGAGCTCGAGGCCGCCGCGCACTCCTACCGAGAGGCGCTGGCATTGGCCAAAGAACCCGGCATCCATGAAGAAGGCTAGCCGAAGAGCGACTGAGGATCTGCGGCCCGAGTACAAGCGCT
>CAZWXA010000667.1:0-1762 GCA_964637755.1 uncultured bacterium
CCGCCACCTCCTCGGCGTTCCAGGCGCCGCCGATGCCGAACAGGAAGCGGCCACCCGACAGCCGGTCGAGGGTGGCGACCTCCTTGGCCGTGGTGATCGGATCGCGCTCGACGGGAATCCAGGTCAGAGCCGTGCTGACTCCAGTCCCGGCGTGGCGACGAGTATCCACGGCTGGACATTGCTCTCGCCGGAAAGGTCGGCTAACGTGAGGGCATGATGCAGCCTCCGCTCACGCTCCGGCGCTGGAAGCGGGTCGAGTATGAGCGACTGGTGGATCTGGGTGCGTTCGAGGGCGATCCCATCGAGCTCATCGGCGGACAGCTCGTCGTCGCCGAGCCGCAGGGCGCCTATCACGCCTCGGCGATCAGCGCCGTCGACTACGCGCTGAGAGCCGTTCTTCCGCTGGGATGGATGGTGCGAATCCAGGCGCCCGTGTCGCTCGACGATGAATCGGAGCCCGAGCCGGACCTGGTCGTCGTGCGGGGACGCCCGGCCGACTATCGCCGCTCGCATCCCGCGCGCTCTGTGCTCGCCGTCGAGGTGGCGGACTCGAGTCTGGACTTCGACCGCCAGCACAAGGGCAGCCTCTACGCCCGGGCGGACATTCCGGACTACTGGATCGTGAACCTCGTCGACCGTGCCCTCGAGGTTTACCGGGACCCGGGCCCGGACCCGGGGGCAGCTTACGGATGGCGGTACCGGTCTGCCGTGACGTTGACGCCGCCGGCGGTCGTCGTTCCCCTCGCGTTCCCGGCCAGCCAGATCGTCGTCGCCGATCTGTTGCCGTGACCACGCCTGGTGATCCCAGGCGAAGGCCACACCGCGTGCCACGGACGAGCCTCGATTCCCTTCGCCGCGCCTCTTCCTGACAGGGGCCGTTCACCACCCCTTCTTCGTCGTCTTGATCTTCTTGGCTCGGCTCCACCTCTTCGAGGTGGCTTGCCGAGCACTCTCTCCGCGTTTTTCTGGAGTCAGCTTCTCGGCGGGTCGGGCGGCGGGAGCGGCAGCTGCGGGTTTCTTCGCCTCGGTCTTCTTCTTCGCCATGCGGGCATGATACACGCACGAGGCGATTCTGGGCAATGAAGAGAGCCGAGCGCCGCTCCAATCCTCCGTGCCCGAGTGCGCTCTAGTGGGATCAGGTCGACGTCTGAATGTCAGCGACGACGGACTCGGCGGTACCGGAATCCCGTCGACATCATGGCCAGCGTCATCCCCACCTGTATCATGGACGCGATGATGGCTCTGACCTACTGGGCGCCCGCCGCGGTCTGGATGGCGTTCATCCTGTGGCTCTCCACGGACGACTTCAGCGCGCAGGCGACCGGCGCGGTGTTGATCCCCCTCCTGAAGTGGCTCCTCCCGGGGGTGTCCGAGACCGAGATGGTCCAGATACACGCGCTCATCCGAAAGGTCGCGCACCCGGCCGTCTACGCCATCATGGGGCTCCTCTGGTACCGCATGCTGTGGCGGGGTCGAGCGATGTCGGCGGGCGCCGCCGCCTGCCTGGCGACCGCGATCTGCGCCGCCTGGGCCGGGGTGGACGAGCTTCACCAGTCGACCGTCTGGTCCCGCTCGGGGCGGCTCACGGATGTGGGGCTGGATTCGGTGGGTGCCGCCGCCGCGACGGCGGCGGCATACCTCGGCCGGCGCATCCTCACGCGGCTCACGCCCGTGCTGGTCTGGCTCGAGACGGGCGCGGCGGTGTTCGACCGGGTGAAGCCGTGGCCGTGATCCGCGGTGCCGCTCGTTCGGAGGCGGCCGG
>CAZWXA010000668.1:0-1757 GCA_964637755.1 uncultured bacterium
CGAAGGCGATTGACCTTGCTTTCGCCCGGCGGGATTTCGTAATGAAGACTGCCGAGCGTGAGGGAGTCTCGGCTCTCCTCCGAGACGATGCCGCCATGGCTGCAGAATACTACCGGGTGCTGGAGCAGGTCATGGACAAGGGCACGCTCCCCGATTTCTTTACGGAACGCGATACCAAGTCGCGCGAGCGACTGGACTCGGGTAGTTGAGGGGCCAAGACAAAGTGGCGCGGGTCCTCGACGCAGCTCGGGAAGCGCGCCGGAGCGTGGCTCGACACGGAGGACGCCGACCAGGCGGGGTAGCCCCCGGGGTAGCCCTCCATATGCGTTAACCTAATTCTTGACCTTGAGACCGGCCGCGGAGTAGTCTCTCGACTATGCCACCAACCCCGAACGACGAGTGGAGCATCATCGAATCCCTGCTGCCTCCCGGCTGGCGAGAGGCGGCCCGAACGGAGGGGGCCTTTCGTCGCGCCCGGTATGTGACCGATCCCGCGGTGCTCCTGCGTCTGCTGTTGTTCCACGCCGTGAACGACGGCGGCCTGCGGGAGACCGTGGCCCAGGCGCGCGCGAGTGGGATCGTGACGATGTCGCCGGTGGCGCTCCTGAAGCGGCTGCGCACCTCGGGGAAGTGGCTGGCCTGGATTGGCGCCGGGCTGTGCCGCGCGCTCCGCGAGGAGCCGCGCCTGCCGCCGGGGCTCCGCCCGCGCGCGGTGGACAGCACGACCGTGCAGGGCCCCGCCAGCACCGGCACGGACTGGCGTGTCCACTACGCCCTCGATTTGACCACGCTCACCTGTGACTGGTGCGAACTGACGGACGCCCATGGCGGGGAACGGCTCGAACGCACGCCGATGCGCACGGGGGACGTGCTGCTCGCGGATCGCAATTATCTCCGTCCGGCGGCGGTGCGCGCGGCCGTCCAGGCGGGCGCCTACGTGCTGCTGCGTTTGCGGTGGACCCACTCGGCGCTGAGCGCCCGCACCGGACGCCCCTTCAGTGCGCTGGGGCACGCGCGGCGACTCAAGGTCGGCCAGGTCGGCGAATGGCCGGTGGTCTTGCTCGACCCCGAGGGCGGGCCGATCGCCGGACGCGTCATCGCCACCAAACTGCCCGCCCCCGTCGCCGCCAAGGCCGAGCGGCGCGTCGCCAAGACCGCGGTCAAGAAGAGCACAACGTCCGATCCGCGGTCGCTGGAGGCCGCGCACTTCGTGATGGTCTTCACGACGCTGCCCGCGACGCGGCTCGCGGCCCCGGACGTGCTGGAGCTCTATCGCGTGCGCTGGCAAATCGAACTGGCGTTCAAGCGCCACAAGCAACTCCTCAAGCTCGGCCGCCTGCCGCACAAGCACGCGCAGGCGGCCCAAGGCTGGATCCTCGCCAAGCTCGTGATTGCGCTGCTCCTCGAGACCCTCTATCGCAACGCCCGCGCTATTTCCCCCTGGGGGTACCGGTTCCGCGCCCTCGCGGTCTCGCCGTAACACGCCGATCACGCCCATCCCCACACTGTGGCGCTGGACCGCCGTCTTCATCCACGCGCTCCGGCACGCGCTCTGTCCGTCCCCCGGACTTCTTGCGCTCATGACTGCCACCGCGCGCGGCGAGCTCGGCCGCCACCTCGATGAGGGACGCCGCACGCGTGTCTCGCAGCCGGCTCGCCTTTCCAGTCTCCTGAGGCACTGGTTATTAGGTTAACGCATATGAGGCTGTCCCCCCCGTTGGCCAGATTGGCGGTACAACGACCGCTCTATCGATACC
>CAZWXA010000669.1:0-1750 GCA_964637755.1 uncultured bacterium
CCCAGCGCCGCGAGAAGTCCGTCTCGAGCGGCCTGCTAGAGTTCCCAGGGCGGCTCGACCGCCATGGGAAGCTCGAGCACGGTAGGGCCGTGGTGGGCAAGCGCCCGGCCCAGCGCCGGGCCGAGGAGGTCGAGGGACTCGACCCGGTGCCCGTCGGCGCCGAAGGCTCGGGCCAGGGCGGGGAAATCCGGGTTGGCGAGATCGGTCTCGCCCCACCGGCCGAACATCCGCTCCTGGAGGTACTTGATCGCCCCGTAGCGCCCGTCGTTCAGCACGAGAAACACGATGGGAAGGCTGTACTTGACCGCCGTCGCCAGCTCGTTGACGGAGAAGAGGAACCCGCCGTCGCCGACCACCGCGACGACCTGCCGGTCCGGATTCGCGATCCGGGCACCGATGGCCGCCGGCACGCCATACCCGAGGGTGGCCGAGCCGACAGGGTAGAGGAACGTGCGCGGCGCCAGGACGGGGAAGTGCCACTCCATCCAGTAGTTGACACCCGTCTGGTCGTTGACCACGATCGCGTCACGGGCCAGCGCGCCGCGCAGGATGCGGAGGAACCGCTGCACGTCCGCGGTGTATCGCTCGTTGGCCCTCGTCTTCAGCGTGCCGAGCCAGCCGAAGTCCCAGTCCGTCCGGGCGGGGTCGGAGCCGAGCGCCTCGTCGAGACGCGCCAGGCCGTCCCTCGCGTCGCCGACCAGCCCCAGTCGTGGCTTGAAGAGCTTCCCGATCACGGACGGATCGAGATCCAGGTGGATCAGCGCTTGATCGGGAGCGAAGACGAGGTTGAGGAGAAGACCTTGGGTCGAGCGGTGGGCGAAGCGGCAGCCGACCGCGAGGATCACGTCAGCCGCGCGGATCGCCTCCTCGGTCGCCAGGCGGTTCGGCAGGACCCCGTGCCAGAGCCGATCGGTCTCCGGAAGGATCCCCCGTCCGGTGACGGTGGTGATGACCGGCGCGGCGAGGCGGCCGGCGAGACGGCGCAGCTCGCCACCCGCCCCGGCCGAGACGGCGCCTCCACCCGAGATGATCAGCGGTCGGCGGGCGGCGCGCAGGAGCCGCGCCGCCGCCGCGATGTCCTCGTCCGGGCAGCGAGGGCGCTCGCGGCGCCTCGCCGCCACGATCCGCCCCGGCGCGCGCCCGGACAGCAGGTCCGTCGGGATCGACAGCGCGACCGGTCCCGGACGCTCGGACGCGAAGCGGTCGAACGCCGACTGGATCGACGCCACGATCGCGCCTCCGTCGCTCACCGCCTCGGCCCACCGGCAGACCGGCTTGAAGCAGTCGATCTGGTTGACGACCTCGTGGAGCGCTCCGAGGTCGCGCCCGACGAGCGCCGCGGGGATGTCCGACATCACGACCAGGAGGGGAACCGAGCCGGCCCGCGCCTCGGCCAGCGGCGTCAGCGTGTTGGTCGCTCCCGGTCCGGTCGTGACGATGACGATACCGGGCGCGCCCGACGACCGCGCGTAGCCGTCGGCCATGAACGCCGCGCCCTGCTCGTGCCGCGCGAGGATATGGGTGATCGACGACTGCTGGAGCAGCGCGTCGTAGATGGCCAGGTTGTGCACGCCGGGGATGCCGAAGACGTGACGCACGCCCTCGGCACGGAGCGCCTCGACCACCCACTCGCCACCGGTCCGCATGGTGTCCGCAGGGTCCATGACACGGTTGTATCACGCCTGCGTCCGTCGCCGCGAGGAGCGGCCGGTCCATGCCGTGCGATCGCGCGCTCCGACGGCGTGCGGGC
>CAZWXA010000670.1:0-1749 GCA_964637755.1 uncultured bacterium
CGGAGGGAACGGCCTGGCGACCGTGACGGCGGTAGACGCGAAAGTCGGTGTCCGTGGTGAGAAGGATGGGGTCGGGGAGCGCTTCGGTCATGCGCACGAGGCAGGCGTCGGCGAGGCTCATCGGCACGTCCGCATACTTCCGCATGAGCTTCAATACCTGGTCCACGTCCGCGCCGAGGTCGAAGGCGGGGACCACGGCGCGGCGGCGGAGAAGCGCGGTGAGCCCGGGACCCCCGCGCGCCCCGAGAAGGTGGAACGCCTCAGACAGAACCGCCTCGCAAGTCCTCCAGGGTGGGGGGAGACGCGGCGACTGGGCGGCCGCCCAGCGGTGGTTGCGGTCGCGGCGGCTCAGCAGAGCGACGAGAAATCCGGCGTCAACGAGGACGCTTCTGGCCATAGCCGGTCGTCTTCAGGTACGCCTTCTTCCGCGCACTCAGGTCGGCCGGCAACCCATCCACCGAGCCGATTAGATCGGCGATGGCTTCGAGGGAGGCGGGCCGTCGGCGTCGAGATCCGGCGGCGAGGCTCAGGCGCTCCCGAACGACGTCGGACTTCGGCAGCTTGCGCTCGCGCGACTCGGCTTCGATCTGGGCCACGAGCGCCTCGGGCAGTCGGACGGTGAAGGTCTTCATACGGGGATTGTAATACGACCCCGGCAGCCGCGCAAGACACAAACCGGAGGATCGCTGCCTATCTGCCCAGTGCCCGTCCTCGCCGGCCTCCGGGTCGTCTGGCGGCGCCTCCGGGACTTCCGCACCGAGCCCGGCCGGGTCAAGGACCAGGATGTCGACGGTTGACGCGCGCGGTCACTTCCCCTCGGGCCGTGCCTGCATCGCTACGAGTGGCGCCCCGCCTGTGTTGGGATCGGATGTACGTGAGCTGTGCGCCGAAGAACACGATCATGGAGGCGTAGTAGACCCACGCGGTCAGCACGACGAACGAGCCGGCAGCGCCGTATGCCGAACCGACGCCCGCGCGGCCGAGATAAAGTCCGATGAGGTACTTGCCAAGCGTGAAGAGGACCGAGGTCGTGACGGCCCCGAACCATACGTCGCGCCACCTGACGTGCGCATCGGGCAGGACCTTGAACATCATGGCGAAGAGGAGAGTGATGACGACCCCTGAGACCAGCATGTTCACGGCGTGAAGCACGGGGTGAGCGTGGCCGACCATCCCCTGCGCCGAGTCATGGACAGCCGAAAGGCCGGCGTTGACGAGGAGCGAGACGAGCAGCAGGAAGCCGATGCCCAAGATCATGGCGACCGACAGCAACCGCTCCTTGATGAAGCTCCGAATCGCGCTCTCGTGGGCGTTCACGTCGACCTTCCAGCGCCCCCCAACGCAACCGTCATCGCGACCCTGTTCCTCTGTGCGCTATCGGTTTCGGGTGCGATCTTCCTGATTCTGGAGCTAGACCAGCCGTTCGAGGGCCTCATTCAGATGTCCAGCGCTCCACTGCGCAGCGCTATTGCGCATCTCGGCCAGTAGGATCTCACGATAAGGTCGCCGGGAGGGTCCCGTGGGGGAGAGGGTGGGGTGAGGGGGAAAAGTTTCCTCCCCCCGCCCGGTGTTGCTAGAATACTCCTCACCTGGAAAGGCGGGGCGGTATGCGGCGACGGCTCCTCACGTGGTGCATCTCCCTCCTGTGCGTGGGCGTCCTCGGGCACGAGGCCGAGGGGCGGAGCCTGCTCGTTGCGGCCGAGGGGCGTGAGGGGATCCTCCGCGGTCAGCTTCCGGTCATCCTGGGCG
>CAZWXA010000671.1:0-1748 GCA_964637755.1 uncultured bacterium
CTCTGGGCGATCTTCGAGCGGGTACGGGCCGGCCTGAGGAAGCGGGCGCTCGTCAGCCGGGCCGAGCTGTATGGCCGGCTCGCTACGCACCTCGCCGCCGGCGCCCGGTCGCCGTACGACTTCGCGGTCGTGGACGAGGCGCAGGACCTGAGCGTCGCGCGGCTCCGCTTCGTCGCCGCGCTCGGCAGCGGCCAGCCGGACGCCCTCTTCTTCGCCGGCGACCTCGGCCAGCGGATCTTCCAGCTCCCCTTCTCCTGGCGGTCGCTCGGCGTGGACATCCGCGGACGCTCGGGGACGCTGCGCATCAACTACCGCACGTCGCACCAGATCCGGGCGCAGGCCGACCGCCTGCTCGGCGCGCAGGTCTCCGACGTGGATGGCAACACGGAGGAGCGGAGGGGCACGATCTCCGTGTTCAACGGGCCGCCCCCCGTGGTGCGCGTCCTCGACAGCGCCGAGGAGGAGTCCGCCGCAGTGGGCCGCTGGCTGGCGGAGCGCGCGGGCGAAGGGGTGGTGCCCGGGGAGATGAGCGTCTTCGTCCGCTCCGGGGCCGAGCTGCCGCGGGCGCGCGCGGCCGTGGAGGCGGCAGGGCTCCCGGCGGTGCTTCTCGACGAGGCCGTGAAGACGGCCCGCGACCGCGTGTCCGTCGGGACCATGCACCTGAGCAAGGGGCTCGAGTTCCGGGCCGTCGCCGTCATGGCGTGCGACGACGAGGTCGTGCCGCTGCAGGCGCGCATCCAGGCGGTGGGCGACGCGAGCGACCTCGAAGAGGTGTACGACACCGAGCGCCATCTGCTGTACGTCGCATGCACCCGGGCGCGCGATCACCTGCTCGTGACCGGAGTCAAGCCGGCGTCGGAGTTCCTGGACGATCTGCGTGGATGAAGGGCGGGAGCCGCTGCAATCGCCCCGGGTTCGCCGCGGCTCGCCTTCCGTAGCGTCTGTCCTGGCGTCGTATCGGATCCGAGGCAGTGACACCGTCTCTCCGGGCTCGTACGCTTGGCGGGCGGTGCGTGTCACGGTCGGTGCCGTATACTTCGCATGGGGACATCGACATGGCTATCACGCAGGAAGCCCAGGCGCTCACCGTGGCCGATGTCCGGCGGTTCTCCGTCGAGGAGTTCGACCGGATGGTCGCGGCGGGCGTCTTCGACGACGAGGACGAGCGCATCGAGCTGCTCGAGGGCGTGGTGGTCACGATGACGCCGATCGGCGACCCCCACGCGGCGTGCGTCAACCGCCTGAACGAGCGACTGAGCCAGCGGCTCTCGGGCCAGGCCATCGTGGCCGTCCAGAACCCGATTGCCCTCCCCCGCTCTCGCCCGGTTCCCGACCTCGCCATCCTGCGCCGGCGAGGGGACTACTACGCCCGGGGCAAGCCTCGGCCCCCCGAGATCTTCCTGGTCATCGAGGTCGCCGACACGTCGCTCCCGCGGGACCGTGACGTCAAGCTCCCGGCCTACGGGCGCGCGGGCGTGCCCGAGACGTGGGTCGTGGACCTCGCTGGCGAGCAGGTCATCGTCGGCGCTCGACCGGGACGCGCTGGCTACTCGTCGATCACCGTCCGCCGGCGTGGCGAACGACTGGCCGTGCCTGGCTTTGCCGAGGTGACGCTCATGGTGGATGAGATCCTCGGCGCCGCCACCGAGTAGCCCGCGCAGACCGAGGTGTGGCGCCCACACCAAGCGCGTGTACGTAGCGTCCCTCCGGCGAGAGCTCGAAGATCTGGAGACTGCGCTCATCCGGGT
>CAZWXA010000672.1:0-1743 GCA_964637755.1 uncultured bacterium
CGTCTCGCCAGGGCCTCGCGGGCGCGCCCGAGCGCCGCGTCCGCGGTCTCCGCATCGCGCCGCCGTTCCGCGGCGTCGCGCCGCGCGCGTTCGAGAGCTTCGGCGTCCCGCATCTGCGGACTGGCAAGCAGCGTCTCCACGCTCGCGGTCGCGCTCCGCTCCTCCAGCGTGAGCTCGTCGATGCGCCCCGCCATCTCGGCCAAGTCGCGAGCCGCTGTCTCGCGCTCGGCCTCCGCCGCCCGCAGCCGCCGCATCGTCGTCTCGTAGGCCGCGTGGGTCCGCCGCACATCGTCGGACCGACGCCGCGCCGCCACCCGGGTGTAGCGCCGGTACCCCTGGAGGAAGTGCTCGACGCCCTCGCCCGCCGCGCGAAACGCGTCGAGGGCGGCGCGATCGGCCTCGAGGCTCCGGAACGACTCGGCCACATCGGCGACGATGGCGGGCGCGATCGGGGGCAATGCCTCGGTGAGGGCGGTCGACAGCCGCCGCTCGTCGAGCTGACGGGAGAGCTGTGGCTGGCGCAGCTGGATGAGGAGATCGACGAGCGCGCCGTAGCGATGCTCGCCGAGCTTGAAGAGCGCCTGGTCGACGGCCCTCCGGTACGCCGCGGCCGCCGTGAAGACCTCGCCGCGATCCCCGATCGCCTCGACCAGGCGCTCCCGCGTCAGCGCCGGGCCGGCCGCGCTCTGGAGGAAGAGCGCCTCGCCGATACGCCGGCTGGTGATGAAGAGCCACTTGCCGATGAGCCCGCGGCCCTCGACGGCGCGGAGCCCCGCGCCCAGCGTGAGATAGTGACAGGCGCCGTCCGTGTCGCAACGGCCCAGCTCGAGCCAGGTGTAGCCGAGCCGGTCCTGGTACTTGCCGAGGAGCAGGTTCCACTCGATGCGTTTTGCTGGATCGCCGTCGGGCTCGAGGCGATGGGGGGCGGTCTCGCCGTCGAGCAGGAACGGCAGCTGCAGCGCCAGCACGCGCGACTTCCCGGTGCCGTTGTCCCCGCGAAGCAGCAGGTGTCCCTGCTCGTAGCGGAACTCCTCGTAGTCGTACCGATAGATGTTGAGGAGGCCACCGCGGATGGGCTGCCAGCGCCGCGACCGCGCGGCGGGCAGCTCGGCGCGCGGTCGCCCGTTGCTCGATGAGTGGCCCGTTGAGGGATCGATGGTCATGCCTGCTCCCATGGAAGATCGCCAGTGATCCCTTCGGCGCCCTGGTCGACTGCATACCGGCCGAGCGCCGGCAGCGGTATCACACCCTCGTCGGTTCGGCTGACCAGGCGGAGGGCCTCGAGCCGGTCGATTGTCTGCCGGGTCAGCGCCACCTCGGCCCCCGGCTCGCTCACGTCCTTCCGCCAGCGCGTGCGATGCCGCGCGACGAGCTGGGCGACGTGTGCGTGCAGCGCCGCGTGACCGATCGCGACGGGGCCGTCACGCCGCGCGCCGTCCGCCAGGTACTCGGCGAGGAGCAGGGTCAGGTGCCCCTCGGTGCCTTCCTCCGGCAGCCTGAGGTCCATGAGGTCGCCGTCCTCGTCCACCATGGCGATGCCCTCGCGTCGGGTCTCCGGGATCAGCCCGGTCGCCTCCTCGATCTGGGCGAGGAGGAACGCGCGCTGACTGGTCAGGTACGCGCGCTCGGCGTCGGTGAGCGCCTCGTGGTAGACGATCGGGTCGTCGAGGAGCTTCCGCATGAGCCGCGACCGGAGCCGGCGGTTGCGCCCGTCGTCGGAGTCGGGGACCGGCTCGTCGACCA
>CAZWXA010000673.1:0-1741 GCA_964637755.1 uncultured bacterium
CCTCGAGGCGCTGGAGGCCGGTCTCGGCGCGACCGCGATCCCGAGCGACGAGGCTCGTGACGACCTCGTAGACCAGGAACGCGTTTCGGCCATCGAGGAAGAGGTCGAGTTGTCGCGGCTCGGTGGATCGCTCCGCGGCCAGCGCGTGGCGAGGAGGGGGCCCGGCGGTCACCGCTCGCTCGCGGGTGGCGAGGCGTCGAATGCGCTGGCCGTCCGTCGGTCGATCGCGCGAGTTATCCGAGCGCCAGGAAGGAGCCTTCCTCGTTGCGCTCGAAATCGAGCATCTCGGCGTGACGGTTCCGGAGGATTGCCACGACCTCGTCCGTCGAGCAGTTCCCGCGGCGAATCCATATCACCTTCGGCGGGTGCCCGAGGAGGAAGCTCCGCTCGTGGAAGTCGGCGTCCTTCGAGACGATCGCGAAGCCGTGCTCGGCGGCGTACTGCCAGACGGTGTCGTCATCGGCGGCCTGAAGGCCGACCTCGCGCACGTGCGTTGAGCCCGGGTAGAGGTCTGCAAGGACGATGAGGAGACGGGGCGAGAGGTTCTGGTCGAGCAGCAGCCCTCACGCGGGCGGGACGGACACGAACTTGCGTTCCCGGTCGGCCGCGAACGCGAGGCACGCGCGAATGTCCTCGCGGGTCAGGTCGGGGAAGTCCCGGAGAATCTCGTCTTCGTTCATCCCGGACGCGAGGTATTCCAGGACATCGGTGACCGTGATCCGGAGGCCCCGGATGCAGGGCTTCCCGCCGCGCTTGCCGGGCTCGAAGGTGATCCGTGGACGCCAGTCCATGGAGCAAGGGTACGGCCGGCGGGCCGGCGAGGTCAACGCAGATCGCTCATCGCCGCTCGTTCATGGCTGCCCGGGGGAACCTTCGGGGTCTCATCTAAGGGTTCTTCGATCTCGCGCGCGACCTCGAGGAAGCCCTCGCCCGGGCCGGCCTTCGCGCGGTGTACGCGACGGGCGGCGGCATTGGCTCCCCCTCCCCCTTCACCATGAACTCGCAGATGATGCGTGCCGACAGCGTGGGGTTCGCCGCCGGCGAGCCCTTCTGCCACGTGTTCCCCGTCCCGCAGGATGCGCTCGAAGGGGTGGAGCGCCGATTGACCCTCCACGGGGGCGCGCCGCCGGCGGCCCTCCCCTGACCGCCTCTCGGTCGCCGAGCAGGCCGTGGCGGGCAGCGTACGCCATCTTGAGCGCGGAGGCCGCGCCCGGCCCGCCGGGAACCACGATCGCCTCCAGCGGTCCGCCGGGGAAGAGCGCCGCCACGCGCACGGCCACGTCGCCCGCCCATCCCGCGCGCCCAATCAGTCCGCCCTCGTCAGCGTCGACGGCGGGGCTCACCACCGATCAGATCATGGCCCGCCCCTGTGGGAAACTTCGCCGTGGCGGGCAGGAGCCACTTGAGCAGGTCGTACGCCTTCACGAACACCGGCGACTCCTGCATCACGCCGAGCGCGTGAACGCGAGCCGAGACAACAGTGAGACGCGCAACCGGTAGGTCTGGCCCCAGGCCGCGTGCGCCATCCAGATGGCGACAGGATCTCGACGACCAGCAACGGGGCGCCTTCGAACGGTTCGAGACCTGGGCCTGGCTCGCGACCACGACCAGGTCGGGCTGGACCACGTCTCGATCGGTCAGGATGACGTCGATCGGGGCGTTGAAGACCTCGGCGAGGCCCCGGGCATGGAAGTAGTCCTCGAGCTGGCGCTGGAGCCGCCGCGACACACGCTGATGGAGC
>CAZWXA010000674.1:0-1734 GCA_964637755.1 uncultured bacterium
CTACCGGAAGCGGGGCATCACCTCGCGGGCGAACAGCTCCATCGACCGGCGGATCTTGTCCTGCGGCAGGCCGCCGAAGTTCATCCAGCAGAGCACCTGGCCCACGCCCATCTCGCGCATGGTCTCGATGTGGCGCGCCACGGTGTCCGGGGAGCCGAAGGCGAGCGTCTCCCGCACCAGATCCTCCCACGTCACCCTGGACAGACGCTCGGCCATGGCGCGGAAGCCGGGCTGGAGGCTCGGGTGGGCGTCCTCGATGCGCTCGGGGATGACGAAGCGGCGGAACGATTCCTGGTACCACATCTCGGAGTCCCGGGCCTCCGCGAGCGCCCGGGCGTCGGTGTCGGCGACGTAGATCTGCCGCGAGACGCCCCACCGCGAGAGCAGCTCCCGGACCTGCGCCTCGCTGCGCCCGGCCTTCCTCAGCGTGTCGACGTAGACGTCGCGGTTGGCGGCAAGCTGGTCCACCGGACCGAAGAGGAGGGAGTTGAGCATGGGCCAGCCGCGGAGCGCCGTGTTCTCGATGCCGTCCCGCGAGACGCACACCTGGTAGAGCGGCGGGTGCGGCCGCTGGAACGGCTTGGGAATCACCCGGGCCTCGGGCACGGTGTAGAAGCGCCCCCGATGGGTGAAGTGCTCCTCGGTCCAGGCCCGCAGCATCACCTCGATCGTCTCGTCGAAGCGCTCGCGGCTCTCCTCGAGCGGCACGTTGTAGCCGTGGAACTCGGCGGGGCGATTGCCGCGGCCGAGCCCCACGTCGAGCCGGCCGCTGGAGATGATGTCGATCAGCGCGACCTGCTCGGCCAGGCGCAGAGGGTGATGAAACGGCAGGATGGCCGCGGCCAGGCCGATCCGAACCCGCCGCGTGCGCGACGCGGCCGCCGCCGCGAGCGTGGCGGGGTCGACGGCCAGCCCGTAGTCGATGAAGTGGTGCTCGGTCAGCCACACCTCGTCGAAGCCGAGCTCCTCCGCCCACTCCATCTGCTGCAGCTCGCGGTGGATGATCTCCGGGTGCGTCTGCCACGGTGGCGCCTGGAAGAAGAAGAACGTGCCGAAGCGCATCACGCCTCCCCGATGCCGGCCAGCTTCGCGAGCGTGGCCATGAGCACTGCCAGGTCCTCCCCGTCGCGCCCTGCGTGCCGGGCGCCGACCGAGAAGGTACCATCGGTCCCCGTGCGTTCGTACGGAAACCGTGCCCCGACCCTCTTGACAACGCGGACGCCCCGGGGCAGAGTCTCAACCAATTCCCAACGGAGGTGCGTGTATGCGTGTGACGACTCGGGTGACTGGAACGCTGCTGATCGCGGCAGCCCTCGCAGCGGCGGCGCCGGGCGCCGCCTCGGCTCTCGACAAGAAGCCGGTGCTGTCGGTCGAGGCGGCCGAGAAGATGGCGCTGGCTTGCGAGCGCCTTGCGAAGACCAACGGCTGGAAGCTGAACATCGCCGTGCTCGACGACGGCGGCGGGCTCCTCTACTTCCGTCGCGATCCGGGCTCCTTCCGGGGCAGCGTGGACATCTCGATCAACAAGGCGTGGACGGCGACCCAGTTCGGCTTCCCGAGCCGGCTGTGGGGCGAGGTGATCGTCAAGCGGGCAGAGGGGATCCAGTACACGCCTCGCCTGATCATCTTCCCGGGCGGCCTGCCCATCAAGGTCGGCGACGCCCTGGTCGGCGGCATCGGCGTGAGCGGCGCCACCGGTGACCAGGACGAGGAGTGCGCGAAGGCCGGCCTCGA
>CAZWXA010000675.1:0-1716 GCA_964637755.1 uncultured bacterium
TTATCCCTCGACTGCTGGTGTAGCCCAATCGGCAGAGGCAGCCGACTTAAAATCGGCCCAGTGGGGGTTCGAATCCCTCCACCAGCACCACCACCCCTCTTCTGCCTACCCCGTGCGTGCGGGATTCCTCATCGAGCGTCCCACTCGAGGGCGTAGACGCGCAGTCTCGCCGCGGCCGCGGCGATCCGGGCCGGATCGCCATATGCGCCGGAGAACCTCGCCCGCAGGAGCAGGTCCTCCACCGCCCTGAGATCGGCGGACTGGCTGAACGCGTTCGCCGCGCGCACGTACTCGTCCGTGGGGCGGGCGACGAAGCCGGCGTCGGCCGGCGGGGAATCCTGGCCCACCGGGATCGCGACGAGGAACAGGCTTTCGCGCCCGGGCGCTCCCGCCGTCACCCGGAACTCGAACACGCGCGCCTCGCCCGCCGGCACCCGGCCGCGCGGCGACGGGATCACGCCGACGTTGCCCGCGGCATCCGCGTAGAGAAGCGTGACGTCGACGGCCATCGGCCCCCGGTTCGCGAACCGAAGGACCGCTCGATCGCCCGGCGAGAACGCCATCGCGGCCCGGCCATCGATCGGCTCCCGGCGCCGCGATCGGGCACCCGGAACCTCGACCGTGACCTCGAGGCCACCCGGCTCCGCGCGCGCCGGCGCGAGACCGGCGAGGCGGCCGAGATTCTCGACCGTGTTGCGCCGGCTCGCTGCCGATGGCTGCCCGAGCAACCGATCGATCGCGCCGAGCCACTGCAGGAGGACACCGTCGTCGGCCCGGTCCTGGAGCGCCTCGCGCAGGAGCCGGTCGGCCCGCAGGTACAGCGCTTCCTCGGTCAGCACTCCCGCCCGGTACAGCAGGAGGCGCCGCGGATCGGGGTCGGCCACCTGCGTCACGTCGGCGAGCGCCGCGTCGATCCGCCTTGCGACCCCTGGATCCAGGTAGGTGAAGTCGCCGCGCACCAGCCGCCCGCCTGGCAACTCCAGATCCCAGAAGAAGGTCTTGCCGGCAGCCAGGCCGGCCTGCCGCGGAACGTCGACGCGTCCCGGCCCCTCGATCGTCTCCAGGCGCACTCCGGACTCGTCGTAGAGCGTGAGGCGGCCGGGAACGGGACCACCCGTGCCCGAGAGATCCGTCCAGTCGAGCGAGACGGGCAGCGACGTGACGGCCGTTGTCCGGGCCAACCGGGCGGGAGAGCCGCGGAACGCCCGGTAGTTGGTCGCCTCGACCTCGGTCTTCGCGAGCGAGATCATCCACCGGGGGGCGGGCGCTCGGGCCGTGACGACCCTGGCGGTGTTGCGCGGGAGGACCAGCGAGCGGTACCCCTCCCCGGGGAGGAGCAGTTCGGCATGGCCGTCGCTGCCGGTCTCCACGCGCTCCCCCTGCCGGACCCCGTCTCCCTCGCGCGCCCGGAGCCGCTGTCCGTCACGCAGCACGAACACGGGTCCCGTGACCTTGTCGAAGAACGCGACCTCGTCACCGGGCTTGACCGACGCGCCCAGCGCGAACGTCGCCCCGAGCAGGAGAAACGCCCCCGCGGCGAGCCCGCGCGCGGTCCTGCGCGGCCGGCCGAGCCTGCTACGCCGCCTTGACATAGAGGAGCCGATCGGTGCCGGCATCCGGCTCGATCCGGTATCCGGCCGCCAGCTCGCGGATCAGGGGCTCGAGGTCGGAGAGGTCGAACAGCACGACGAGCGTCTTGCCATCGGGCCGCGGCTC
>CAZWXA010000676.1:0-1715 GCA_964637755.1 uncultured bacterium
CGCAGGGGGATGAACGGAAGGCGACGTCCCGTGGATCTGAGGCCTGGTGAGCGGCGCGCCGGCTCAGCGGGGTGAGATCACTGGCGCAGGCGGCGCGACGGGCCTCGATACGCTGCGGGTGTTCCTCCTCCGGGAGGGGCTCGAGGACAAGGTGGTGCTCGACGTCGGCACGGGGACGGGGCGTCTGGCCCTGGCGCTGGCGCGGCGCGCCCGGCGCGTGGTGGGGATTGACCGCGACGCTGGCGCCATCGAGGAGGCCAGGGCGCGTGCCGGCCGGGCCGGCCTTGCGAACACGGAGTTCATCGTCATGGATGCCGAGGCCGGCGAGTATACCGGCTTCGCTCCCGATCTCGTCACGGCCCACCTCTGCGTTTCCGACGCGATCATCGAGCGAGCGGGGCGGGTGCTCGGGCCCGGAGGCGTGCTCGGGTTCGTCGCCTTCCACGAGGATCACTGGCGCGAGACCGGCCGGCGCTCCCGCTTCGCGTACGACGTGCCCCAGGCCGAGCGAGTCCTGACCAGGAACGGTTTCGCGGTCGAGCACCTCGAGATCGACCGGCAGGTGCAGACCTTCACGTCGGTCGAGGAAGGGCTCGCCACCGCGCTCTCCCTCTCCGAGAAGTGGAAGGCCGACGGGCGCTGGATCCGGTACGTCGAGTTCCTCGAGCAGGGTGGCCGCACGCTGACGCGGAGCCATCTCGTATGCCTGGCTCGGCGGCGCTGACCGAGGCCGTCCGGGAACGGGCCCTGGCGCTCGGGTTCGACCGGGTCGCGATCGGTCCGGCGGCGCCCCCCGAGCACGGCTCCGCGTTCGAGCAGTGGCTCGACGCGGGGTACGCCGGCACCATGGAATACCTCGCCCGCGGGCGGCGTGCCCGGCTCGAGCCCGAGCTGTTCCTGCCGGGCGCGCGCTCGGTCATCGCGGTCGCTCTCGGCTACGAGGCCCAGGATGACGTGCCGGGATGGGAGCCGGTCGCGCGATACGCCCGCGGGCGGGACTACCACGAGGTCATGCGGCCGCGCCTCGAGGCGCTCGCGGCGTATCTCGGAGAGCTGGCCGGACCCGAGACCCGGTCCCGCGCGTGCGTGGACACCAGCGCCGTCCTCGAGCGGGACCTCGCGGCGCGCGCGGGCCTCGGCTGGATCGGCAAGAACACGAACCTGCTCGATCAGACCCTCGGCTCCTTCTTCTTCATCGGCATCGTGCTCACGACCGCCGAGCTCGCGTTCGGCGCGCCCCTCCCGGACCGCTGCGGCACGTGCACGGCGTGCCTGGAGGCGTGTCCGACGCAGGCTTTCGTCGCGCCCCACGTGCTCGACGCGCGCCGCTGCATCTCGTACCTGACGATCGAGCATCGCGGCGCGATCGAGGAGGAGCTCCGGCCGTCGATCGCCGACTGGGCGTTCGGCTGCGACGTGTGCCAGACGGTCTGCCCGTGGAACCGGAAGGCCCGGCCGGCCAGCGAGCCCGCGCTCCGGGCGGGGCGGCCGCTCGAGCCGCTCGAGGCGCTCCTCGCCCTCGACGACGCGGGCTTCCAGGAGCGCTTCCGGGGATCGGCGATCCGGCGCGCGAAGCGCGGTGGGCTCCTGCGCAACATCGCGCTCATGCTCGGCAACCGCGGCGACGCTGCGGCCCTCCCGGCACTCGAGCGAGCCCTCGATGACCCGGACCCGGCGGTCCGCGACGCCGCCGCCTGGGCGTTCGACCGGATCGC
>CAZWXA010000677.1:0-1709 GCA_964637755.1 uncultured bacterium
GATCTTCGAGGCCGACGACGACTCGCCGCCACTGCCGGCACCGAACGACTCCGCCCGCGACATCACTCTGAACGTGTCCGGCAACCTGGTCATGGCGGCCGGCGCCCGGATCAGCGCCGACAACAACATCCAGGGTGGCGGCGGCGGCGACATCACGATCACCGTCGGCGGCGACATGTCGATGGGCGGCACGGCCGGCACCGACAACTGCCGCACCGCGTCCGCGCCGGATGGTCTTGGCTTCTATGAGTACTTCACCTTCGGCTACCCGAACGTGTACGTGACGCCGACGCTCGGCGCCCGCATCTCTGCCCGCAAGCTCGGCGGCGCCGGCGATACCGGTGACGCCGGTAACATCACGGTCACGGTCGGCAACTATGGCGTCCCCCCCACGGGCACTCTGACGATGGACCGCTGCTCGATCGTCGACGTGTCGGGCAAGGGCTCAGCCGGCGAGATCAGGATCACCGCCGGCCTGAAGGCCAACCTCGACGGGCTGGTCCTGTCGGAGGGCGGGATGTCCGGCCAGAGCCCGCACCAACCGCGCGGCGGCGGCCCGATCGACGTCAAGGCCGGCTGCGACCTGACCGTGTCGGCGACGGGCGTGATCAGCTCCAAGGGCCAGGACCCGGGGGCCGACCTCGTCCACCTCAAGGGCTGCGACGTCTTCATCTACGGCGTGGTCCAGTCCACGACCATCGCCGGGCACGCCCTGCCTGACAGCCCGCCAAACCTGTGCAACAACGACACCACCGCTCACCCGCCCGGCTCGGCGGCAGGTTTCACCGCCTGCGTTCGGATCCTTGGCCAGACGATCACGATCGATGCCCGCGGGTCCAACCCGGGCAACGTCAACGTGGACGGCGTCCGAGCCCCGATGCGCGGCTGGATCGACATCTTCAGTACGCTCAACACATTCATCTACGGCGACCCGGCGCCCTCGCCCAAGTGGGCGGTCAGCGCCAATGCCTGCGTCGTGGGCCCGTGCTCGAACTCCTTCGGCGGCGTGACCACGATCAAGGCGATCGGCGGCAAGGTCCACACGGAGGGCCAGGCGGTCCTCCAGGCCAACGCCACCGCCATTGGCTCCGACGGCGGGGTGATCGTCATCCAGGCCGGCGGCTCGGGTGCGGGCGCGCCGGGAGCACCCGACGCCAGCTCGAACATCGAGCTCGACGGCTCGTACATCGAAGCGAATGGTCCGTCGAGCTCGAACACCGCGGGCGGCCTCATCGCGATCAAGTCGTTCAACGGCTCGATCACCAGCGGTGGCGATGCCTCCGGCCACGTCACGGCCCTCGGCGGGCTGGCGCCCGGCAACGGGAGCATCACCCTCGAGGAGTGCTCCAACACCGACACCTACCTGGGCACGGTCACCGCCAACATCGTGGTCGAGAACCGGAGCGTGTGCAACGGCAACCCGACGGTGCCCGCTGACGCCCAGGCCCTGTTCACCGCGAATGCGCCGATCTGGACCGCCTGCAAGTTCCGGGCGCCGAACAAGGAAGGCCTGAAGTTCAACGACCTCGACAACAGCGGCTCGTTCACGCCCGGCGACACGCCGATCTCGGGCTGGCCGATCAAGCTGCTGAGGGCGTCCGACAACTTCGAGCTCGCCTCAACCGCGACCGCCGGCGACGGGACGTACAGCTTCGTGATCGCCGACCCGGGCACCTACCGGGTGTGCGAGGGCACCGGGCCCGCCGGCT
>CAZWXA010000678.1:0-1706 GCA_964637755.1 uncultured bacterium
CCTGGCGTACCCGCGCGCGCACGATGGACCCGACGAGGGAGGGAGTGGCCGATGTTCGATGACAAGACGCTCGACGAGATCCGCACGGCCCACCGGTCCTGGGAACCCACGCTCCGCACCGGCCGCGCCGCCCCCCGCGACGGCGCTCCGCCCCAGGGCGATCCGAGCCTCGACACCCGGCCCCTCTACACCCCGGCCGACCTCGCCGACCAGGGCTTCGACTACCTGCGCGACGTGGCCTTCCCGGGGCAGTACCCGTTCACCCGCGGCGTGCATCCCACGATGTACCGCGGGCGCCTCTTCACCATGCGTCAGTACGCGGGCTTCGGCTCCGCCGAGGAGACCAACCGGCGCTTCCGCTACATGCTCGAGCGGGGGCTGGCCGGCGTCAACGTGGCCTTCGACCTCCCCACCCAGCACGGCTACGACTCCGACGATCCCCGCGCGCGGGGCGAGGTGGGCAAGGTGGGCGTGCCCGTCAACTCGCTGCGCGATCTCGAGATCCTCTTCGACGGCATCTCGCTCGACGGCGCGAGCCCGGCGAACGCCATCAACGCGCCGGCCGCGGTCATCCTGGCCATGTACGTGGCCCTGGCCGAGCGGCAGGGCGTGCCGCTGGCCCGCCTGGGCGGGTCCACCCAGAACGACATCTTGAAGGAGTTCATCGCGCGCGGGACCTACGTGTTCCCGCCGGTGCCGTCGATCCGCCTGGTGACGGACATCATCGAGTTCTCGGCCCGCCACCTGCCCCGCTGGAACTTCATCAACGTGTGCGGCTACCACGTCCGCGAGGCGGGCGGGACGCTGGTCCACGAGGTGGCCTTCGCGCTGGCCGACGCCATCACCTACGTCGAGGCCGCCATGGCCCGCGGGGTGCCGATCGACGACTTCGCTCCGCGCCTGGCCTTCAACTTCACCTCCGGCACCCACCTCTTCGAGGAGGCCGCCAAGTTCCGGGCCATGCGTCGCATGTGGGCCAAGCTCACCCGCGAGCGCTTCGGGGCGAAGAAGCCGGAGAGCTGGCTCTTCCGCACCGGTGCCGGCTCGGGGGCCAGCCAGCTCACCGCCCAGCAGCCGGAGAACAACATCGTCCGCATCACCCTGCACTCGCTCTCCGCCATCCTGGGCGGCGCCCAGTCGCTCCACACCGCGGCCTACGACGAGGCCCTGGCCCTGCCCACGGAGGAGTCGGTCATGCTGGCCCTGCGCACCCAGCAGGTGCTGGCCTGCGAGGCGGGGGTGACGGAGGTGGTGGACCCGCTCGCCGGGTCGTACTACGTGGAGTCGATGACCAACCAGATCGAGGAGCGGTCCACCGCCCTCATCGCCGAGATCGAGCGCCTGGGCGGCATGGTGAAGGCCATCGAGTCCGGCTGGGCCCAGCGCCTCGTCGCCGAGGCCGCCTGGGACTACCAGCGCGCCGTGGAGAGCGGCAGCCGCGTGGTCGTCGGCGTGAACCGCTGGGTCGAGGGCGAGACGCCGCACATCCGCCTCCACGAGCACGCCGAGCTGCGCGAGGCCGAGCAGGTAGAGGCCCTGCGTCGCCTGCGCGCAGAGCGCGACGGGACACGCGTCAAGCGGGCGCTCGCGGAGCTGCACGCCGCCGCCGAGGGCACGACGAACCTCGTCCCCGTGCTGGTGGAGACGGTGAAGACCTACGCCACCATCGGCGAGATCTTCGGCGTGCTGCGCGAGGTCTTCGGGGA
>CAZWXA010000679.1:0-1706 GCA_964637755.1 uncultured bacterium
TGCACACGAACTCCTATGACGAGACCTGGGCGCTGCCGACCGAGGAGGCGGTGACGGTCGCGCTCCGGACCCAGCAGATCATCGCCGAGGAGACCCACGTGCCGCTCACGATCGACCCGCTCGGCGGCTCCTACTTCGTGGAGAAGCTCACCGACCAGATGGAGGCGGCGGCGATGGACTACATCCGGAAGATCGACGCGATGGGCGGCATCGCTCGCGCGATCGAGTCCGGCTACCCGCAGAGAGAGATCGCCGACGCGGCGTACCGCTACCAGATCATGGAGGACCGGGGCGAGAAGGTGGTCGTGGGCGTGAACAGGTACGCGATGCCCGAGGAGCGCGGGATCAACTACCTCCGGATCGACGAGCGCGTGGAGCTCGAGCAGATCGAGGAGGTCAAGCGGGTCAAGGCGGCGCGCGACGGGAAGAAGGTCGAGAAGCGGCTCGGGCAGCTCGCGGACACCTGCCGCGACGGCGGCAACGTGATGCCGGTCCTCATCGACGCCGTGAAGGACTCCGTGAGTCTCGGCGAGATCTCGGACGTGTACCGCCAGGTCTTCGGCCTGTACCGCGAGCCGATCATATTCTAGATTTCGCCGTCGGGGCGGCTCCGCGCCCGACGGTCGGGGGGTCAACCCGTATGGTGGAGCCGATCAGGATCACGAGGGCGACGACGCTGAAGAAGCATCCGAAGGACTCCGAGCTGGGGTTCGGCACGGTGTTCACGGACCACATGTTCCTCATGGACTTCCAGGAGGAGAAGGGGTGGTACGACCCGCGGATCGAGCCGTACGCGCCGCTCAGCTTCGATCCCGCGGCGGCCGTGCTGCACTACGCCCAGTCGGTCTTCGACGGGCTCAAGGCGTTCCGCGGCCAGGACGGCAAGGTGCGCCTGTTCCGGCCCCGGAAGCACGTCGAGCGGATGACCGGCTCCGCCAGGCGCATGTGCATCCCGCCCCTCGAGCCCGACCTGGCCCTCCGGTCCCTCGTGGCGCTGGTCGGCCTCGAGCGGGACTGGGTGCCGTCGTCGGTCGGCCACTCCCTCTACATCCGTCCGACGATCGTCGCGAGCGAGCCCTTCCTGGGGGTGCGGCCGGCGAGGGCGTACCTCTACTTCGTCATCCTCTCCCCCGTCGGCGCTTACTATCCCGAGGGCATGAACCCGGTCAGGATCCTCGTCGTCGACAAGTACGTGCGCGCCGTCGAGGGTGGCGTCGGGGCCGCGAAGACCGCGGGCAACTATGCCGCGAGCCTGCTCGCGGCCGAGGAGGCCAAGCACGCGGGCTACACGCAGGTGCTCTGGCTCGACGGGGTGCATCGCCGGTACCTCGACGAGGTGGGCACCATGAACATCATGGTGAAGATCGGCGGCGAGATCGTCACGCCGCCCCTGACGGGCACGATCCTGCCCGGCGTGACGCGAGACTCGGCGCTGACGCTGATGCGCGAGTGGGGGCTCCGCGTGAGCGAGCGGCAGATCTCGATCGACGAGGTCTTCGAGGCGGCGCGGCACGGCACGCTCGCGGAGGTCTGGGGAACGGGGACCGCCGCCGTCATCTCGCCGGTGGGTGAGCTGTCGTACAGGGACGAGCGGGTCGTGATCAACGGCGGCCGGATCGGCGAGGTGACCCAGCGCCTCTACGACTCGATCGTCGCGATCCAGTACGGGTCCACTCCGGACACTCACGGATGGACCGTGGAAGTGT
>CAZWXA010000680.1:0-1705 GCA_964637755.1 uncultured bacterium
CCGAACCATTCACGAAGGCCCTGGAGCGGATGAACCGCTTCCAGGAGCCGGAAGCGCGCTCGCTCATCGCGGACCTCCGCCTGCCCGAAGGCTCGCACGGGCTCGACGTGGGCTGTGGCGTCGGGCTCTGGGCGCTCTGGCTCGCCGAGGCGGTGGGGCCGCGCGGCCGTGTCGTCGGCATCGAGCCCTCGGGTGAGTGGGTGGACGCCGCCCGCGCCCTCGTCGGGAGCGCGCTGGCCGCCCCGCGCCTCGAGTTTCGGCAGGGTGACGCCACCGCCATCGACGCCCCGGACGCCACCCTCGACTGGGTGTGGTGCGGCGACGCTCTGCACCACGTCCGGGAGACCGCCCGCGCCCTCGGCGAATTCGCGCGCGTCGTGCGCGCGGGGGGTTGGATCGTCGTGAAGGAGTCGCAGCTCCTGCACGGCCTCTTCCTGCCCGGCCACCCCTCGCTCGAGCGGCGCCTGCGCCAGGCCGAGATGGAATGCAGTCGCCACGAGGGGGGCGAATTCTCGTTCGAGGAACGCCGGCAGCGGACGGCCGCCTGGCTGCGGGCGGCAGGGCTCCGCGTGGAGCGCGTCCGTACATACCTGCTCGAGCGCCGGGCGCCGCTTCCGGCGGCCGCGCGCGACTACATCCAGCGGGTCATCTTCGAGCGCAACTGGGGGCCGCGCCTGCGCGACCGCCTCGCGCCTGGTGACTGGGCGCAGCGGTCGACGCTCTGCGACGCCGACTCGTCCACCTTCGTGCTCGACGATCCCGACTACTACTGCCTGTATCCGATCAGCGTGCTCGTGCCCCGGCGCTGACCGGGCGACACGCCACCCTCCCGGCCCGCCCGCCTCCATACCCCCGGACGATGGGTTCAGTTCAACGGGTCCTATCCACCGGAGCGCAGAGCCTCGCTCGTCTGGCCGGCGGATAGAACCTTATTCGTTAGCCGGTCAAAGGCGAAGCATGGAGACCACGTGCATTCCGGTCATTGCCGCTCTTGCCTCGGCCATCGCGGCGCTCGTTGGTGCGGCGATCGGCGCCACCGCAAGCTCCTTCGTCGCCCGCCGTCAGTACAACGTGACGGCCGTCGCGCAGAACCGCCATATCCTGGATCAACACGCTCCGCGCGACACCGTAGCCGAGCTTCAATCGCTGATCGTTCCCCTCTGGCATTGGTCAGGAAACCACGCGGAGCAGGCTTCAACGGGCACATACCGTCGTGCTGCCTTGCTGGTTTCACATCTTCGGTTGCTGATCAATCTGCGCGTTTCGGTCCAAGGTGAACACCCAGATCGGAGCAACGTGAACACGTGGATCGGTCATCGTGAACACCAAGATCGGGATGGGCGGGGTCGCCGTGTCAGCGTCCGCCCGCGTGCTACAATCGCGCGTACGGCTCGACCCGGATCCCGACCGTCTCCGCATCACCATCCGAGAGGATTCCATGAAAGCACTCGCGTTCGAGAAGAGTCCATGAAGGCGCTCGCGTTCAACGAGTTCGGCGGGCCCGACCGGCTCAGGCTCCAGGACGTGCCAGACCCGAAGATCGAGCCTGGCGACGTGCTGGTCCGGGTGCGCGCGTGCGCGCTCAACCACCTCGACCTCTTCGTCCGCGAGGGCATCCCCGCGCTCAAGACGCCCCTGCCGTTCTGGACGGGCTGCGACATCGCGGGCGATGTGGCCGAGGTCGGCTCCGCCGTGCAGGGCGTCA
>CAZWXA010000681.1:0-1701 GCA_964637755.1 uncultured bacterium
GCACGGCACGGCGCCGAAGTACGCGGGCCAGGACAAGGTGAACCCGGGCTCGGTGATCCTCTCCGGCGAGATGATGCTCCGGTACCTCGGCTGGAACGAGGCGGCCGACCGGATCATCGCCGGTCTCGAGCGCACCCTCGAGCGGAAGACCGTGACCTACGACTTCGCCCGGCTGATGGAGGGTGCGCGGGAAGTGAAGTGCTCGGAGTTCGGCAGCGCGATCATCGAGAACATGGCGAAGCTCTGACCGGACGGCCGACCCCTGGGAGGATCGGATTGATGGAAGGCAGCAACGCGCGGCCAAAGATCACGGTCGTGGGGGCGGGGAACGTCGGCGCCACGGTCGCCCAGCTCGCGGTCGAGAAGGAGCTGGGCGACGTCGTGCTGGTGGACGTGATCGAGGGCGTGCCCCAGGGCAAGGCGCTCGACCTAGCCCAGACGGGGCCGGTCCACGGCTACGACTCGCGCCTCACGGGCTCCAACGGCTACGCCGAGACCGCGGATTCGGACGTCGTCGTCATCACGGCGGGCCTCGCGCGGAAGCCGGGGATGACCCGCGACGACCTGCTCTTCAAGAACGCCGAGATCGTCGGCGGTGTGGTCGATCAGGTGGTGGCCCGCTCGAGGAACGCCATCCTGATCCTCGTCACGAACCCGCTCGACGCCATGGTCCAGCTCGCCTGGAAGCGATCGGGTTTCGCGCCTGAGCGGGTCATCGGCATGGCGGGCATCCTCGACTCCGCCCGGTTCCGCACCTTCATCGCCCAGGAGCTCGGCGTGCCGGTGGAGAACGTGACGGCCTTCGTCCTGGGCGGCCACGGCGACACGATGGTGCCGCTGCCCCGCTACTCGACGGTCGCGGGAATCCCGATCACCGAGCTCCTGCCCAAGGAGAGGATCGACGCCCTCGTCGCGCGGACCGCCAGCGGCGGCGCCGAGATCGTCAACCTGCTCAAGTCCGGCAGTGCCTACTACGCGCCCGGCGCCTCGACCGTCGAGATGGTGGAGGCGATCCTTCGCGACAAGAAGAAGATCCTGCCGTGCGCGGCGTACCTGAACGGCCAGTACGGGGTGACGGGACTCTACGTCGGCGTGCCGGTGAAACTCGGGCGGGCGGGCGCCGAGCAGGTGATCGAGATCACGTTGACCCCGGACGAGCAAGCCGCCTTTGACCGCTCGGCCGCGGCCGTGCGCGAACTGGTTGACAAGCTGAAGCTCTCCTGACGGGGAGTGAAGGAATCGACGTCGACGACGACCGGGTGGGGGGGCGGGGAGGAGCGGCGCTCGCTCCCCCCCGACGCTGACTGAAGGAGGGCGACGCATGAAACGAGCGGCCTCGAAGCGAGCGGTGTCGAAGGCGGCGGCTTCAGGGAAGGCGACTTCGCGGACGGCAGGCACGACGCGGGCCACCGCGCGGGGGAAGCAGGCGGCGTCGGCGTTCTTCAGCCGGATGGGGACGCCGGCGGACGGCGGCCATGCGTGACATCCATGCCAGCGCGATCGCCGACGCGGTCAAGAAGCTCTGCATGGAGGCCAACTACGACCTCGAGCCCGACATGCTCCGCGCGTTCGACCGCGCGCTGGCGACCGAGCGCTCGCCCGCCGGCCGGCAGGTGCTCCAGATCCTGAAGGACAACGCCGAGCTGGCGAGCAGCCGGAGGATTCCCTACTGCCAGGATACGGGCGTCGTGGTCTGCTTCG
>CAZWXA010000682.1:0-1699 GCA_964637755.1 uncultured bacterium
TGTAGCGGGTGACCTTCTTCTCGGTCTTCGGCTTCCCGGGACCGGTCGTTTGCCTTCGTGCCATGGGTGCTCAGCTCCTCGATTTCGTCAGGCGTCGGTGCTCGTTCATCTCTTGGCTCTCTTCTCCGCCAGCACCGCCCGGCCTGCCCGGGTCAGGCGGTAGCGCTGGAGCCGGCTGGAGGGTTTCTCCGGCAGCGTGAATGCGACGAGCCCCTCGGACACGAGCTCGCCGAGCGCACGCTTCAACGCTCCGGTCTTGGACCGCAATCGGAGCGCTGCGGCGATCTCTCCGGCCGAGCGCGCTCCATCCGCGAGGGCCGCGAGAACCTGGCGCGACTGGGCTCCTGACTGGGCCCCTGACTGGGCCCCTGACTGGGCCCCGGCCGCAGCGCGCACGTCCGGATTCGGCCGGAAGATCGCAGTCACGAAGCCGTCAGCCTGCCAGACGGGCTCGGGGTAACCCCCTTTGCGCGCCTCGTCCCGGATGCGCTTGACGCCGGTGCCGGCCTTCTCGATGAAATCGATGCGATGGAGCAGGTCGGCGATAAGCGCGTTGCGTCGGACGGCCTTCCGACCCAGATCGGAAAGCGTCATGCCTTTGGGAAGTCCTCCGGGGCTCACCACCTCGATGCGGTCGGTGTAGAGCTCTACGAAGACGTTGGCCCCGTCCACGAACCAGTCTCTGTGCATGACGGCGTTGATGATCGCCTCGCGCAGGGCCTTCATCGGGTACTCGGGGATGTCCTCTCTCTTCAGCGCCTCGATTTTCCAGGCGGCGCGAGTATTGCGCGCCACGAAGCGCATCGCGTCTTCGATGTCTGCCACGATGCCGCCATCGAAGTCCTTGCGGTCAAGCACATCCACCTTGTCTGTCCCCTTCCCGAGAAGGCAGGTGATGTAGGCCTGGTTGAAGAAGTGGCGGACGTTCTTCGCAAAGAACAGCACGCCGGCGTTGCGGAAGAGGAGCTTGCCGCCCGCGCGCTCGGCGGCCTCGATGTTGACCAGCACGTCCTCGGTGCGCGGCCGGCCGCTGATGCCGGAGAGCTTGAGCCAGGCGTTGTACTTCGCCCGGTCGAAATCCTGAGGGTAGCGGAAACGCGGGCAAGGCGCGAGGTCGAAGCGGATCGCCCCCTCGGCGCGGAAGTAGTCCCGGATCTCGTCGCGCGAGAGCTTCTGCGTCACCGCGCCCTGCCGCCAGAAGAAGCCGTCGCTGCACTGCACGGGCTTGGCATCGTTCTCGCGCACGTGGACCACAAACACCTCGCCCACGAGCTCGACCAGCAGCTTGACGGACGGGTCGCAGTTGCGGGCGATGTCCTGGATGCGCGCACGCAGGCTGTTCGAGTCCTTCACGCCGACCACGCTCCCGTCGTCGCGCACGCCGAGCAGGATCCTGCCGCCGATGGTGTTCGCGAGCGCCACGATCTCCCGCGCGAGCGACGCCGAGAGGTTCTCCTTGAACTCCAGGGTGGTGCCTTCGCCCTCCTGCAGGAGGATCTTCAGGTCGGCAGCCGTCATCCGGCCGGTGGTCATGGCGCGCCTCCCGCCGCACGGCCGGCCGTGCACATGCCGCGGTAGTCACATATCCTGCACTTCCTCGGCGCAGCCGCGGTCGGCAGCGTACCCGTGCGGAGCGCCTCGGCCGCGGCGCGCGTCTTGGTCTTCACGTCGGCGATGAAGTCGTCGTCCACCGAGCGCG
>CAZWXA010000683.1:0-1692 GCA_964637755.1 uncultured bacterium
GGTCGGGCCTTGAGCGCCACGCCGAGGATCTCCCTGAGCGGGATATCGCGGTGATGCGGCCCCTCGTAGTTGCCCCAGCAGAGATGCAGGCGGAGACGGTCGGCCGGGATGTCGCGCAGCGCGTGATTGAGCGCCTCGACGTTGGCCTCGGCAATCTTCAGGAACTCCGCCGTGCTCGAGTCCGGAAAGGCCAGGTGCCGCCCCATGGCCAGGTCCGGGCAATCGACCTGGAGCACGAACCCCGCCCGGTGAATGGCGTCGTACTCCTCCTTCATGACGTCGACGAGGCGCGCCAGATAGGCCTCACGGGTCGGGTAGTGCTCGTTGCGCAGGAAGTGGGCGATGACGCCCGGCGAGGCGGCCGTCATGAAGGCCTCGACCGCCTGAACCCCGTCCAGGGCCGCGCGCAGGGTGCTCACGTCCTTCTGCACCGCCGTCCGGTCCTTCCAGTCGATGGGGCCGTTGCACGATGGGCGCGCCAGGGCCCAGCGCCGCTCGCCGCGGGCGGCCGCCTCGGGAAAGTCCGCCCAGTCCGCCCGGACCGCGACCGCGCTCTGCCCCCCGAACCCGGTGAGGCGCTGTCTCACGTAGGTGGAGTAGCCGACCTTGCCCTGCTCGCCGTCGTTGACGATGTCCACACCGGCGTCGACCTGCATCCGCACCGCGTCGGCGACGGCCCGGCGCACGCGGGCCTCGAAGGCGGCCGGGTCAAGCGCGGTCCCGGCGTCGAGCGCCTCGAGCATGGCCGTCAGGTCCCAGGGACGGGGCAAGCTTCCCGTGTGCGTGGTGAGGATGCGCTCGGTGCTGCGCTTCATCGCGTCATGCCTCCGGCCAGCGCCTTCCGGCCCCTCGGCGTGTCCTCGAGGCGGAAGTACGCCAGCGTGTTGCCCGCCGTGATCGTGCAGGCCTCCTCGGCCGGACGGCCGCGAAGAGCCGCCCGGCGACGGGGCGGGTATTCAGCCAGTCGCACTCGATGTGCGGGAAGTCCGCGGACTGGCTCTGTCCGGGTACGCCGCACAATAGCGCGGTGTCAGCCGGCCGGTCAAGGCCGACGGACGGACGCTACTGCTTGGGCGGGGTGCGCGTGGCCTGCCAGGACACGAATTGCACGCCGCTGCCGCGCCTGGCCCACACGCTGTGGAAGCGCAGCGGCACAGAGAGGTCCTGGCCTTTGAACGTCACGTCGAAGTCGGCGTTGCCGGTGATGATGGCGAGGCAGCCATAGGTGCGCACCGTCACGTCGCTGCGCTTCATGGCGCGGTACTTGACGGTGCCCGAGCGCATCGAGTCGACGTAGGAGCTCTTACCGTCGACCACGGCCGAGGAGTGGATGTAGACGAGGTCTTCGCCGAACATGCGCTCCATGGCGGCGAAGTCGTTGCTGGTCTGCGCGGCGTAGCGCGCATCTTCCCCGCGCAGTGCGTCCTCGGCCCCGAGGGTTCCCGAGCAATCCTGCGCGGCCGCGCCGCCCGCCGCGGCGCCCAGCACGGCGCATCCGAACAGCACACCAACGAGCGTCTTGAGCATGGTGTCCTCCCGTCCTGGTTGTGATGAAGGAGCCGTGGCAACTCGCCGCGCCGGAAGACGAGCCTGTGGGTGCCCTGGCAGGCTACCCAACGACCCGCTCACGGTAACGCTCACCGACCGAACGCCTTCAGGATGCCGTCGAGCTTCTCGACGACCTCCGCAGAT
>CAZWXA010000684.1:0-1685 GCA_964637755.1 uncultured bacterium
TGGCGCGGAGGATCCCGTCGATGGTGGACTGCCCGGTGCCGTAGCGGTTGTCGAAGAGGTGCTTGGTGTCGGCGTCGTTGACGGCGATGATCGGGTACGCAAGCACGCCCTGCCGCTCCATGGCCCGGAGCCGGATGACACCGGTGGTCGTCTCCTCGGTGCCCCCGATCACGCCGGGGAGCCGCTGCCGCTCCGCGCCGTGGAGCGTGGTGATCAGGTCCGCGCCGTCGTCCATCGTGACTTGCGGGTTGATGGCGAGGACAGCCTGAATGTGGCGGTAGTAGCGCGCGGTGTCCTCTCCCTTCTGGGCGAAGACGGGGATGTCGAACTCCTTGACCAGGGCCGCGGCCACGTCGTCCTGGGTGGACAGCGGGTTCGAGGCGCAGAGGGCGACCCGCGCCCCGCCGGCCCGGAGCGTCATCATGAGCACAGCGGTCTCCGTGGTGACATGGAGGCAGGCCCCCACCCGGATGCCCGCGAGCGGCTGTTCCTTGGCGAACCGCTCGCGGATCTGGCGAAGGACCGGCATGAAATGCTCCGCCCACTCGATGCGGAGCCGCCCGGCGGCGGCCAGGCTCAGGTCTTTCACATCGTGCTCTGTCAAAGTCCGGCGTCGTCCCTGAGGTCTTTCACGCGGTCGGTGCGCTCCCATGTGAACTCGGGCTCGCTGCGGCCAAAGTGCCCGTACGCCGCCGTCTTCTTGAAGATCGGCCGCCGCAGGCTCAGGTACTTGATGATCCCGGCCGGCGTCAGGTCGAAGTGCCGCCGGATCATCTCCTGGAGCTTGGCGTTGGGGACCCTGCCCGTCCCGAAGGGGTCCACCATGATCGAGACCGGGTCGGCGACGCCGATGGCGTAGGCGACCTGGACCTGGACCCGCTCGGCCAGGCCGGCGGCGACGATGTTCTTCGCGATGTGCCGGGCCATGTAGCAGGCGGACCGGTCCACCTTCGTGGGATCCTTGCCCGAGAACGCGCCGCCCCCGTGGGGGCACGCGCCGCCGTAGGTGTCCACGATGATCTTTCTGCCGGTGAGCCCGGTGTCGCCCATCGGCCCGCCGGTCACGAAGCGCCCCGTGGGATTGATGTGGAAGACGCAGCGCTTGGTATCCATGAGCTCGACCGGGACCGTCGGCAGGATGACGTGCTGGACGATGTCCTCGCGGATCTGCTGGAGGGTGACGTCGGGGCCATGCTGGGCCGAGACGACCACCGTCTCCACCGAGCGCGGCTTGCCGTCCACGTACCGGACCGTGACCTGGCTCTTGCCGTCCGGTCTGAGGTACTCCAGGACGCCGGTGCGCCGCACCTCGCTGAGCCGCCGGACGAGCCCGTGGGCGAGCATGATCGGGAGCGGCATCAACTCCGGGGTCTCCCGGCACGCGTAGCCGAACATGAGCCCCTGGTCCCCCGCGCCGAGCGCGTCCACACCCATGGCGATGTCGGACGACTGCTCGTCGATCGCCGTGATGACGCCGCAGGTCTCGTAGTCGAAGCCGTACTTGGCGCGGGTGTAGCCGACCTGCTTGATCGTCTCGCGGGCGATCCGTGGGATGTCCACGTAGCAGGAGGTTGTGATCTCCCCCGCCACCACCACGAGGCCGGTGGTAAGGAGGCACTCGCACGCGACGCGACCCGTGGGATCCTGAGCGATGATCGCGTCGAGCACCGCGTCCGAGATCTGGT
>CAZWXA010000685.1:0-1667 GCA_964637755.1 uncultured bacterium
CACCCCAAGACGTTGACGCGGCGGGAGGGCTGTGGTCTTTCCGCCGACATGACCAACATCTTGGGTGACGAAAAGCGACAGCAAGTTCTGGCACTTGGACGGTTGGGCTGGACGCTCCGGCGCATCGAGCAGGCGACGGGCGTGCGGCGCGAGACAGTCAGCGCCTCCCTCAAGGCGGCCGGGATCACCGTGCGGGGTCCCCGGCAGCGGCAGCTGGCGACGCCAAATCCGGCCAATGAGGTGTCCACCGACCCCGACGCCCGGTCGTCGGGGATTCCCGCCCCGCCGAGCTCGCCCCCACCGCCTGGGCGGGCGCCCACCGCCAGCGCGTGCGCAGCCTATCGCGAGCTGATCGAGTTGGCCTTGGGCCGTGGCCGCAACGCCATGGCGATCTGGCGGGACCTCGTCGATGATCACGGCTTCACCGCCCGGTACGCGAGCGTGCGTCGCTTCGTGATCACGCTGCGGGGCCAGCGCCCAGCCGAGGCGCACCCCGTGATCGTGACCGCGCCGGGGGAGGAAGGGCAGGTCGATTACGGCACCGGCCCGATGGTGCGGCATCCGGTCACCCGGAAGTACCGCCGCACGCGCGTGTTCATTTTCACCCTCGGCTACAGCCGCAAGAGCGTCCGCCTGCTGACCTTCGAGTCCAGCACCCAGCGCTGGGCCGAGCGGCACGAGGAGACGTTCCGACGGCTCGGAGGCGGCGTGAAGGTCGTCGTCCTCGACAACCTGCGCGAGGGTGTGCTCACGCCGGACATCTACGATCCGACCCTGAACCCGGTCTACCGCGACGTGCTCGCCCACTACGGCGCCGTCGCGCTGCCCTGTCGGGTGGCGGATCCCGACCGGAAGGGGACAGGAGAGTCGGCGGTCAACCACACGCAGGGCGCGCTCACGGGGCTGCGCTTCGAGGACCTCGCGGCCGGTCAGGCGTCCCTCGATCGGTGGGACGCCCGCTGGGCCGATACGCGCATCCACGGCACGACCAAGCGGCAGGTCGCCGCGATGTTCGCGGAGGAGCGCGCCGCGCTCGGACCGCTGCCCGTCGAGCCGTTCCGCTCCTACCACTTCGGTACGCGCACGGTTCACCTCGACGGTTGCGTCGAGATCGACTACGCCTACTATGGTGCCCCGCCCGGCTGGCTCGGCCGCGAGGTCGCGGTGCAATGGAATGCCACCTATGTCCGACTCCTGGAGCCGAGCACGGGACGGCTGCTGCGCGAACATCGGCGCCAGACGATCCGCGGCCATCACGAAATCCACCCCGACGATCGACCGGCGCGCACGCCCCCCACGACGGTGACGCTGCTCGCGCGCGCCACCCACGCGGGCCCGCAGATCGGGACGCTCTGCGCGGCGATCCACCGGCACGACGGCGAACTCGGCGTCCGCCGCATCCTGGGCGTCCTCGGCCTGGTCAAGAAGTACGGACCGGCCGCGGTCGAGGACGCCTGCGCGGCGGCGCTGGAGCTCGGCATCGCCGAGTACCGCTTCGTCCGTCGCTCCCTCGACCGCCACCCGCCCGTGCCCCTTACGCTCCGCCAGGTCTCATCCGCGACCTCACCCACTCCCGCGACGTCATCGCGCAGAAAACCCAGGAGGAGATCCAGACATGAACCTCGTGGAACTGCAACGCGCCCTCCACCAGCTCCGCCTCTCCGGCA
>CAZWXA010000686.1:0-1664 GCA_964637755.1 uncultured bacterium
TCGTCGACGAGCATCCCATCATCCGTCACATGCTGAACCTCGAGACCGTGAACACCTACGAGGGCACCCACGACATCCACACCCTGATCATCGGGCGCGACATCACCGGCCTCGACGCCTTCGTGTCCTGATCCCGTCCTCGCAGGCGCGCCTCTCCGTCGCCGTCGCCGCGCTCACGCTCGCGATCCAGAACGGGATCGTCATGGCCTTCGCGGTGCTCTACCTGCCGCTGATCCAGGAATTCGGCGCGTCGCGCGCCGAGGTCGCGTCGATCCAGGCGATCGTGCTGTTGCTCGGCGGCGTGGCCGGCCCGCTCGTCGGCTGGGCGCTCGACCGCGTGGGCGCGCGGCGGCTGATCCAGGGCGGCGCGGCACTCGCGGCGGTGGGCCTCGTCCTGGCCAGCCGGGCGGCGTCGCTGCCGGGTGCCGCGCTCCTGTACGGCCTGGTCGGCGGCCTCGGCCTCGCGGCACTCGGGAGCCAGGTGAACATGGTGATCGCCGCGATGTGGTATCCGGCGGCGCGCGCCCGCGCCATCGCCCTCGCCGACCTCGGCACCGGGTTCGGCGCGTTCTGCTTCCTCCCGCTCGGCCAGGCCCTCGCGAGCCGGTACGGCTGGCGCGTGACGCTGCTCGTCTGGGCGGCCATCCTGCTCGCTGTCGTGATTCCCGCCAACGCCCTCCAGCGCATGCCGGAAGAGCCCCGGCGGGCGCGGGGACACGCGCGCCCCACCTCACCGGCGCGCGGAGACCGGACGAGTGCCGCCGCCGATCATGCGGGTCACTGGACCTTCGCGCGGGCCCTCGGCGCTCCGGCCTTCTGGTGGCTCGCCGCCATGCGCTTCTTCACCGCCTGCGCGTTTCCGCTCATCAACACGCACGTGATCGCGTACGCCGTCGGCCACGGGATCACGCCCGCGGAGGCCGCGGCGGCCCTGGGCTCGGTGAGCCTCGTGAGCCTGGCCGGGCGGCTCACGACGGGATGGCTCGCCGACCACGTCGGGCGCGCCCCGGCCCTCACCGCGACCTACACGAGCGCCGCCCTCGGCGTTGGATGCCTCGCCCTCCTCGCCCTCGACGACAGGCTGTACTGGCTCGCGGGCTATATCGCGCTCTACGGGATGGCGCAGGGCTCGGGCGGCATCGTCGCCTCGGCTCGCGCGGCCGACGTGTTCGCCGGACCCGCGTTCGGCACCATCTTCGGGTGGCTCTCGCTGGCGATCGGCCCCGGAGAGGCGATGGGCGCGTGGGCGGGCGGCTTCATCTACGACCGGACGGGGAGCTACCTGCCGGCGTTCGCCTTCGCCGTCCTCGCCCTGGCACTGGGGCTCGCGGCCATGTGGCAGGTGAAACCGGAGCCGCGAGGGGGGCGAGCGGGTCCAGGAGCAGAGTCAGCCCGGCGCGCTCCGCGTGGAGATCCGTGACGTGCGCGGCGGAGTTGCCGCCTGAGGCATCCCGGCGGGGAGCAGCTCAGCCGTTCCGCGGGCGACCGGGCAACATCTCGCGCACCTTGCTGACCAAGCGGGGGAGGCCCGGGGCGTGGGGCTCCTCGCCGCGGCAGGACCCGCCGCCCCGGGCCGCGCCTCGCGCGAGTATCTTCCGATTGGGGCTACGTGGCCTCGAAGGCCCTCACCAGGTACGCGGCGACGACCGGCAGCAGCAGGTTGT
>CAZWXA010000687.1:0-1654 GCA_964637755.1 uncultured bacterium
GCAGAAGTTCCGCGGCGCCCTCCAGATCATCGCGACCGGCGGTATCGACGCGCCGGCCAGAGCGCTGGCCGTCATCCGGGCCGGCGCCGATGCCTGCGGCTACTTCACCGGCTTCGTCACCCAGGGTCCTGGCCTGGCCCGTGCGATCCTCGATCGCCTCTCGCGCGAGCTCGACCGGACGGGCGCGAGCCGCCTCGACCTGCTCCAGGCCTGAACGGCGCCGCCGTGGCGGCGCACCGCGGTTGTCCACATTTCCACAGTTGTCCACCGGCCCGGTTCTCCCACACCCCGATGCCCTTCCGTACGCTCGACACCCGAAAGCCACGGTCTTTCAGTCCCTCGCGGCAACGGGCCCGAAGATCTCCGCTCCGAGCGGCCCCCGGAACCGTCGCTCGGCCCCATGTTCGCATCTGAAGCGGAGAAACGAGCTATTGACACCCGTTCACGCGACTCCTAACGTGAGGGACGCGCCGCACTTCAGATGAGATTTTTGCCGCCGTGGTGAACGTGGGTCACCCAGGGGATTGAGAGCGATGGAAGCCAGTCGCAAGCCGCTGGCCAAGGTCGAAGGACGACGACGCATGCGACAGAGCGGGCTCACGGTCGCATGGCGCGGAACGCCGAGCCTCGACGACTGGGCCGCGTACATCGCCAACGGCACCAAGTCCAAGCGGCTCATCCTCGCGAACGACGCGTCCGAGCGCAAGGTCAAAGGCCTGCTCTCTCGTATGCAGTCGATGTCGAAGAAGGAGATCGAGAAGCTCGCCACGGGGTAGGCGCCGGACCTTCACCCCGACGTGTCCGGCGGGCTCGACGGAGATCCCCATCGTCAGATCACCCCCTGTTCGGCCAGGCTCGTGAACCGTCCACGTCCGATGATGACGTGATCGTGGATCCGCAGGTCGAGCAGCCTGGCGCATTCCACGAGCTGCCGCGTGAGCCGCACGTCCTCCCGGCTCGGCGTCGGGTCCCCGCTCGGGTGATTGTGGAGCAGGATCACGGAGGCGGCCGATTCGAGGATCGCCGGCTTGAAGACCTCGCGCGGGTGGACGAGGCTCGCCGAGAGCGTGCCCTCCGAGACGACCACGTCGCGCAGGAGCCCGTTCTGCGCGTCGAGCAGCGCCACGCGGAAGACCTCCCGCGTCAGCTCTTCCATGAGCGGCCCGAACGCCGCATGCACCTGGGCGGGGCTGCCGAGCACCGTCCGCGTCGCCGGCACCCGGGCCCGCAGCCGCCGCGTCAGCTCGAACACCGCGGCGAGCCGGATCGCCTTGGCGCGGCCCACGCCCTTGACCCTCGCGAGCTCCGCGACATCCCGGCCCGAGAGCCCCGCCAGCGACCCGTACGTGACCAGCATCTCCCGGGCGACATCCACCGCGGTCAGGCCCCGCACGCCCGACCCGAGCTGGATCGCGAGCAACTCGGCGTCGGCGAGCGCCTCACCGCCCATGTGGTAGAGACGTTCGCGGGGCTGCTCTTCCTTGGGCCACCGGGTGATCGCGGGCATAGCCCCTGGGTACGCGCGATCCGGGCGGCAGTCAACGTCCCCCGTCGGATACACCCCGCAGCGCGCTGCAACAAGGCCGATCTGCGCGGCAGTGCGAGCCGCGGCGAGCCGGGCCCGAATCGGCTCGCTCGCTCCCGCCGGGCAGGC
>CAZWXA010000688.1:0-1652 GCA_964637755.1 uncultured bacterium
CGTGGGCTGGCGCATCCGCAAGGGGCGCGGCGCGAAGTCGCCGGTGGCCGACCGCATCTGCGAGTTGGGGCACTTCGGCCAGAAGACGGGCTCCGGCTACTACCGGTACGAGCAGGGCGACCGCACGCCCATCCCCGATCCCGAGGTGGAGAAGATCATCGTGGACGTGGCCACCGCCCAGGGCATCACCCGGCGCCACGTCTCCGACGAGGAGATCCTCCAGCGCCTGCTCTACCCGATGGTGAACGAGGGCGCCAAGCTCCTCGAGGAGAGAATCGCCATCCGCGCCAGTGACATCGACGTGATCTGGGTCTACGGCTACGGCTGGCCCGTCTACCGGGGCGGCCCCATGTTCTGGGCCGACTCCCTCGGGCTGCGCTCGCTGCGCGACCGGATGCTCGAGTTCAGGAAGGCCACCGGCGACGACTTCTGGGCGCCGGCCCCGCTCCTCGCGCGTCTCGCCGACGCCGGCAAGGGGTTCCTCGACAAGTAGCCGCCGGGACGCCCGGCCGCCCGCTACACGGCAGGCCCCAGGGTCTGCCGGACCGCGGCGTCGCGCACCGCCGATCCGTCACGCGCGCGTCACGGCTTCAGCACGCGGATCGGCTGGCCGCGGAGATAGGCCTGGATGTCCTCGAGGGCGTGCTCGTAGAAGATCCGGTACGTTTCCTCGGTCACGTAGCCGAGGTGCGGGGTGATCACCGTGCTGGGCAGGTGGCGCAGCGGATGGTCGAGCGGCAGCGGCTCCTCGTCGAACACGTCGAGCCCGGCGCCGGCGATCTCGCCCTCGCGGAGGGCACGGACGAGGGCGGCCTCGTCCACGATGGGACCGCGGGAGGTGTTGACCAGGTAGGCGCTCGGCTTCATCAGCCCCAGCTCTCGCGTCCCGATCAGCCCCCGGGTCCGCTCACCGAGCACCAGGTGGATGCTCACCACGTCCGACCGCGCCAGCAGCTCGTCCCTGGGGACCAGGGCGGCGCCGACCTCGGCCGCGCGCTCGGCGGTGAGGTTCTGGCTCCACGCCAGCACCGTCATCTCGAAGGCCCGGCCCACGCGCGCGACCCGCGAGCCCAGCGTGCCGAGCCCCAGCAGGCCCAGAGTCTTCCCGTTGAGCCCGAGGCCCAGGCTCACCTGCCAGCGGCCTTCGCGCGTCAACCGATCCTCGGTCGGGATGCGGCGGAACAGCGCCAGGATCAATGCCCAGGTCAGCTCGGCGGTGGGGTACGGGAGGCCGGCCGTCCCGCAGACGAGGATGCCGCGTTGGCTCGCCGCCCGGACGTCGATGGAGGCATTGCGCATGCCCGTGGTGACCAGGAGCTTCAGGCGCGGCAACCGCTCCAGCAGGGCTCGCGGGAACGGTGTCCGTTCTCGCATGGCCACGACGACCTCGCAGTCGGCCAGCCGCGTGGCGACGGCGTCGAGGCCGGCCAGGTGGTCCGCGAACACTTCCACCTTGGTGCCGGCCGGCAGCGCAGCCCAGTCGGCCAGCCGCGCGGCCACGCTCTGGTAATCATCGAGGATCGCCACTCGCGTCATGGGGGGCTCCTCCACGGCCGGGCCGTCATCGTCTACTGGAACGTCAGGATCTCTCCGCCCCTCGCCCGATCGAGCAACCCCGGATGGCAGGTCTCCCCATAACTCCGCTCTAAGGG
>CAZWXA010000689.1:0-1645 GCA_964637755.1 uncultured bacterium
CGTCGGCCGCGCCGCCCGCAGCCTCGGCCGCGCCTGCCTCGGCGCCCCACCCGGCGACCGTTCCGGCGAGGCGGCCCGCCAGTCCGAACGCGGCGCCCATGAACCCGATGTCGCCGACGTTGCGGAAGACCGCGACGCCGCGCTGCTTGATGCTCTCGGTCGCGATCGCGTCGTCGAGGAGCTCGAGCCGGGCGGCGTAGACGGGGTCGTCCTTCAGCGCCATGGCCAGATCGCGGGCCCCGGAAAGATCCCACGCGTAGATCAGGTCCTCGTAGGTGAGATCGAGCATGCGGCGGGTGTCCCCCGCCCGCAGCGCCTGGACCGCGGAGACCAGCAGCCCCTGGACGAAGGCGACCCGGTCGGCCGCGTCGGGATCGCCCGTGAGGTCCCGGATACCCTTGCGCCAGGCGTGGAGCATCCGGGCCATGCGCTCCTCGCTGGCCCGGATGGTGAAGCTGATGTAGGGCGCGGAGTGCGAGAACAGCTCGAGGTGGTCGCGCAGCGAGGTTTCCGGCAACTCCTCGAAGGCGAAGTCGGCGGCGACGACGGGATCGAGGAGCCCCTCCATGACGGCCAGGTAGCGCTCCTTCAGGGCGATCTGCGCATCTCGCTGCGTGAAGTCGTCCCAGTGGGCGACGTTCTTCGAGATGATGTCGGCCCACGCGGTCGGGCTCAGGATCGTGCCCCAGGTCGTCTCGCCGGTCTCCGGGTCCTTGCCCTGCTCGATCCGGTAGGCGGCCAGCATGTCCCGCCGGACGAGCCGCTCCTTCTCGCGCGCGATGACCAGCTCCATCCGCGATCGGTTCGCGAAATCGGGGAGGGCGACGGACAGGATGCGGTGGAGGCCGCCGTCCGTGGCCTCGTGGAAGGTCCGGTCCTCCATGAGGAGATGGATGTCGCAGGCGTCGATCTTCCCCGGCGCGATGGCGAGGGTGGGCGCGGCGGCCGCCGGCGCCGCCCCCGGAGCCGGCGCGCAGTAGTCGGGGAGGGATCGCGGCTCGAGGAGCCGCAGGTCCTTCAGCGCCTCCTGGGCCAGCGCGCGGACCTCCTTGAGGGGACGCTTCTCGAGGAGCCGGAGCAGGACGAGCTTGCGCAGCGTCTTGTCCCAGTTCTCCATCGCCATGTGCTCGAGCTTCTCGGCCCGCGTGTGGAACTCGGCGCCGAAGATGTAGTAGAGGCCGCCCTTGATGGTGTCGGCGCCCATCCCCGCCATCAGGTCGAACACGTTGAGGCCGAGCGCCAGGAACTGGATCTTGAGCCCGCGCTTCCCGCGACTCTCGACCGGGTCGTTCCAGTCCTTCTTCCCGTCCTTCCACCATTCCTTGAGCCCGTAGAGCCGGGCCTTGCGGGCATCCATCAGCGCCTCGTACTGGGCCTCGGACGCCAGGATGGCCGCGATCCCCGTGTCGACGAGCCCCTCGAAGTGCCGCCGCTGCGCCTTCTCGATGGCGGCGACGCGCTTGGGATCCGGCTTGGGATCGGAGAGCTCGTACACGTCGTAGCTGCCGTCGAGGATCAGGCGCGCGGTATTGACGGCCCCCCACATCCTGATCAGGGCTTCCAGCTCCTGGGCCGCCCAGGTCGCGCGCCCGACGGCGGTGTAGTAGGCGTCGATCTCCGCGGCCGACCCCATCGACCCGAGCCC
>CAZWXA010000690.1:0-1635 GCA_964637755.1 uncultured bacterium
CCTCAGCCAGGCTCGACCATGCCGGCGACCGCACACCATCGGGGAGGTCGATGAACGCCGATCCGACCGTCATCGCGGAACGCTTCAAGGGGACGTTCGTGGAGCTGCTGGGCATCCGGTTCGTCGAGGCGAGCCAGGACCGCGTGGTCGCGGAGCTCTCGTACAGGGACGCCCTGACGACCGCGGGGGGCAGCCTCCACGGTGGCGCCCTGATGGCCTTGGCCGACACCGTGGGGGCAGCGGCCACGATGCTGAACCTGCCGCCTGGCGCCAGCACCACCACCCTCGAGTCCAAGACCAACTTCTTCGCCGCCGGGCGGTCCGGCACGGTGCGCGCGGAGTCCACACCCCTGCATCGCGGCAGACGCACGATGGTGTGGCAGACGCGAGTCACCGACGAAGCAGGGCGCCTGCTGTCACTCACGATCCAGACCCAGATGGTCCTGACCTGAGCGGGGAGCTCGACGCTGGGAACTTCTCCATGGTCAGTTCGCGCACCGCCGGGAGGCAGGTGAGCCGCGGAACGGCGTGTCAGCGACGCCGCCGCTCCTCGAGCCCTTTCTCCAGGCGCTCGGACTGCTCCAGGTTCTTCCGGGCGGCGGCGTGCTGGGGGTCCAGCTCCAGCACCGCCCGCCACTCGGCGATCGCCTCCGGCAGCTTCTCCTCCCGGTAGAGGCGGATGCCGTTGCCGTAGTGGTACTCGATGAGCCGCGCCCGGGCCTCCTGGATCAGCGCCGCCGAGCTCTCGTAGTCGGGCGCGAGCTTCGCGAGCTGCCCGAGCGTTCCGTAGGACGCGCGGTACTGCTTCTTCTCGAGCTGGAGCTTCCCCTGGCTGTAGAGCGCCGCCTTCTTGATCCCCAGCGCCTCCGGGTTCCCCGGCGCCGCCGCCAGGAGCTTCTCGGCATCCGCCAGGGCGAGCACGTACTCCTTCCGCTCGAGCGACTCACGCGCCTCGAGCAGGAGCGGGTTCGTCTCGGCGGGCTCTTCCCTGGCCGCCGCCTCCCGCGAGGCCGTAGCGTCGCGCGGGGCCTCCTTCGACGGCGCGGCCTCGCGCCTGGTCTCGGGGCGCTGGAGCGGCACTCCGGGGACCTCGGGGATCCTGACGACGGTCCCGGGAGCGAGCCGGGCGGCCGGGGAGATCTGATTGGTCTCGGCGATGACCTCGGCGAGCGCCTTGTTGCCGTAGTAGCGCTGGGCGAGCGAGGCGAGGGTGTCGCCCGGTTTCACCGCGTGGTCGACCATCTCCACCTCCCGCGCCTCGTTCACGAGCGCATCGAACGCGGGACGGTTCTGGGGATCGAGCCCGAGCGCGGACAACAGAAGCCGCCGGGCCTGCACCTGCGACCCTCGCGCCAGCGCCGACCGGGCCTCCTGCATCCGATCGGCCACGGCGCGGCCGATCAGCGCTTCGAGGCGTGCCCGCGCCTCCTGCTCGGTGGCGGAGTCCGGGGAGATGGTCAGCGCGATCTTCCGCTCCTCGAGCGCCTCGTGGAGCCGCCCCTCCTTCTCGAGCCGCTCGGCGCGGGCGGCGTGCGGCGCGGCGAGCTGCTCGCGCGGCGAGGGTGACGGCGGCGAGACGGTGGCCGGCACCGCGGCGGTCTCGGGCTTCGGGACGGCGGACGCGCACGCGCCGGC
>CAZWXA010000691.1:0-1634 GCA_964637755.1 uncultured bacterium
CGCCGCGCTCGCGCACCCAGTGGCCGAAGAGGTGCAGGCCGAAGCCCGCGTCGCAGAGGAACGAGAGATGGGCGCCGGCGTCGGAGAGGGCCACGGCGGCGTGCGGGTGGCGGAGAAGCTTCTTCACCTCGTTCTCGTCCGTGTTGAAGAGCCGGCAGTCGAACATCGCGTCCAGCTCGCCGTCGAGGCCGAAGTCGAGGAAGACGTCGACGGGGTCGCGGCCCGACTCCCGGGCGAGCTGGGCAATCGTCCTGCCGACGAGCGGGCGGTGCTCGGGGCGGGTCACCTCCATGATGGTGAGGTGCGGCCATGTCTTGTCGCTGAACCGGTTCGGCACGCCGGGAAGGGCCGCCTCCTCCTTGAGCTTCTGGCGGAATGACGGGTCGGAGAGCACCTGTCGGTACTCCCCCTCGCTCGCCGCCTCGATGGCCGGGCGCCAGGCGAAGAAGGCCTCGAGCGGGTACGGGTTTCGCAGCGAGAACTCCATGCCGAGCGGGAAGCAGCCCACCTGCGCCCACAGCTCGTGGCCCCGCGCCCGGGCCGCCTCGATCTCGTCGAGCTCCCGGAAGACGCGCGTGGGGTCGCCCGGGTCCACGAACATCGCGGCGATCATCACCGGGCGGCCGCTGGTGGCGGCGATCGTCTCCAGCCAGGGGACCGTCGACGTCATGCCCTTGGTGATCATGAACACGCCCCGTCCGACCTCGCCGAGGGCGCCCGTCAGCGCCAGCATCTCCCTCTCGTCGGCGAGGCGCGAGGGCATGGGGATACCGTTCTCCCCGTTGTGCTGCTCCGCCGTCGAGGTCGCGAAGCCGATGGCCCCGGCGCGCAGGGCGCCGACCACGAGGCGGCGCATCTCGGCCACCTCGGCGTCGGTGGCCGCGCGCTTCGTGGCCGCCGGCCCGAGGACGTAGGTCCGCACCGAGGAGTGGCCGACGAAGGAGCCCACGTTCGGCACGACGCCGCGGCGCGCCATCGCGTCGAGAAACTCGGGATAGGTTTCGAAGTCCCAGTTGACGCCGGTGCGCAGCGCCTCGAGCGACATGCCCTCCACGTGGGTCAGGTTGCGCAAGGTGAGGTCCCGGTCTCCCGCCCGGCACGGGGCGATCGTGAAGCCGCAATTGCCGATCACCACGGTCGTCACACCGAGCGCCGTCGATGGCGTGGCAAAGGGATCCCAGGTGAGCTGGGCGTCGTAGTGCGTGTGGATGTCGACGATGCCGGGGGCCAGGACCCGCCCCTGCGCGTCCACGCGCTCCCTCGCCGCGCCCAGGTCCCGGCCCACGACGGCGATGCGTCCGTCCTTGACGGCGACACCGCCCTCCCGGGCGGGGCCGCCGAGGCCGTCGACGACGACGGCGTTGTCGATCACGAGGTCGTGCACGATCGCTCCTCCTGGTTGTGCTCTGGGCCTCGCCCCGGCTACGCGGCGCCGGTCCAGGGGTCGCCCATCTGGGCCAGGTGGTCCTCCCGGGTCAGGCGAGTGGCGAACCGGTGCGCGTCCAGAGGAATTTTCGCCTGGGCCATGTCGTCCTCTTCTCCGGTGGCGCCCGACGTCGTTGCCCGTTATACACCAAACGGAGGGAGCCGGGTTCTGGTCCTGCTCGGAGCGGGGCTCGTGGGCCTCGGCGCCC
>CAZWXA010000692.1:0-1633 GCA_964637755.1 uncultured bacterium
CGGTGGCGGCGGTAGCATTAAAAAAGAAAGCGGCGGAGGCGGTGGCGGCGGCGGCGGCGGAGGTGGTGGCGGAGGTGCCACCGTTGGCGCGGCGTTGACCTTCTTCTGCTGGAACCTCGCGCTGCCCGTGAAGAAGTTGTCGTTGTCCGGCACCATGTCCTTGCGATGACGGTCCTTCAGCGCCGTGCTGGGTCCGAAGTAGAACCGGATTCCGGCCAGCGCGAAATCATAGTTGTCCGTGCTCTTGCCGCCCTCGACGAAGACGGATAGGCCCGGCAATGCCGCGAACCCCGGCCGATACTCGATCCCGCCGTAGCCGAGCACATCGTCGTAGGCGTAGTCGGCGCCGACCTTCACGAGCAGATCCGGGAGGACGTACCAGCGAACGCTCACATCCCCGTATCCGGTCTGAGGAACGTCACCGTCCTGGACACCTCCCTCGCCGCGGATCGTGACCGGACCGCCGTAGTACTCGCTCAGGAGACCGGCCCGGATGAGCTCGGTCGTGTTGAGCCGGCTGTAGAGGCCGGTGGCGCCGACCAGGCCGAGCCCAGGGTCCCGGAGAAACAGCTTGCCGCCGCTCTCGAAGAGATCGTTGCCGCCGACGAAGCCTCCGGCGAGATCGGCCTGACCTCCGAGCGGGTAGCCGAGCGGGGTCGTGGCCGATCCGTGGAAGATGCCGGATCCTTCGCCGTCGACTGCGCCGCCCTTGCCATCAAGGACCCCGTTGAACCCCAAGACCGCCGGGCCCGCGGCACCGGCCTGCTGGGCCGTGCCGAGCCCGAGTCCGACGGCCAGCACCGCACCGAGCGCCACGGGAGGCCGCCTGGCGGTGCCGGTCGGCGAGGCGAAGCTCGCCTCGTCGACCGGCACGAAGATTCCCCGAGGCGGTTCCGGACCCACGGCGATGCGGAGGTCGAGGGTCGCCCCGGCGGCCGCGAACTCCTCTGCGAGGCGCCGGCGCAGATGCTGCTCCACCGCGCGGGCCGCGCCGGCGGGAGCCGAGTCCGGGAGCCGCAGGGATAGTGTGCGCGACTGCGGCGCCAGAAGCGCGGCCGTCACGTGGTCCGGCAGATCACGACGGACGCGGCGCACGGAACGAACGACGGCGCGCGCGCGGCAGATTGCGCCGGTCGGATCGAACAGGAGGACCCGGTGATCGAACGCGGCGAGGAGCCGCTCGAGGCTGCGCGCCTCGCCGAGGCGGCCCGTGTCGATCGGACGAACCCGGCAGCGCGCGGGAACCCCGGAGCGCCTGAACTCTCGCGCCACGCTCTCGCCTACCGCTCGCGCGTCGCGGTCCGCCCGGACGTGCAGCGTGACGATGCGGCGAACCCTTCTATCGAGTCCGGCGAGCGCGACCGGCTCGCCAGCCGCTCGAATCGCCTCCCGGGCAGCAGCGCGGAATTCGGGGTCCGTGAAGGTGGGGTCCGATTTCATTGCCTCTCCTCAGCCTTGATGGAATACCCGAAGCCTGGCGAGCTCTGCCGGCACGACAACGAGCGCCCGCACTGCAGGCGGCGAGACCACGCCCTCGTCGATGGCCACACTTCCGCGGTTGGTGGGTCGCTTGCCCGGCACGGTTGGTGCAATCTACCTAACCATCAGGGGATATGTCAAGAAAGGGTATTGC
>CAZWXA010000693.1:0-1631 GCA_964637755.1 uncultured bacterium
TGAGGGGATCGAGGAGTTCGCGCAGGGTCATCGGATCATCCGTCGCGCCTGATACGGGTGAGTGCGTCAGGGCACGCCGTGGAGGGAGACCTCAGCTCGACGATCTTTGCCCCCTCGCGGGTGGTGAAGGACGTCGTCATGTCTTGCTGGCGTGCGCCCTCTTTTCCAGCCTCCCTGGGGTGGCAGCGGTGGCGCGCGTGCCCACCTTGACCGGCGGCTTCTTTGGCAGCGGCGCGGGCGGGGCTCCTGGCGTGGTGGCCGGCGCCGCGCGCTTGGCCAGGCTCTGCGTGAGCGCGTCCATCAGATCGATCACCTGGATCCGCTGGACCTCGGGCCCGACCGCGGTCCCCGCCTTGCCCTCCATCTTCAGGGTCACGAGGTCGAGGAGCCGCCGCCGGTAGTCATCCTGGTACTGCTCGGCCTTGAACTCCTCGTGGGACAGCTCGGCGATGAGCCGGACCGCCAGCTCCAGCTCGCCCGCCTTGATCGTGGCGGTCTCGCCCCGGTCGATCGCGCGAAAGTTGCGCACCTCGTCGGCGAAGTACATCGTGTGCAGCATGAGACCGTGCTGCGCCGGGCGGATGAGGACCAGGCTCTCCTTGCCGCGCATCACGAACGTGGCGAGGGCGACGCGGTCGGTCGTGGCCATGGCCTCCGCCAGGAGGCGGTACGCCTTCGCCCCGCCCTTGTCCGGCCCGAGGTAGTAGGTCCGCTCGAAGTAGATCGGGTCGACCCGGGGCAGCGGCACGAACGCCGCGATGTCGATGACCTTGGAGGCCTCGCCCTCGAGGGCCTTCAGCTCCTCATCGGTCACGGGCACGTACTGGTCCTTGGCACACTCGTACCCTTTGACCAGCCCGCTGCGCTCGACGACCGCGTGGTCGACCGGGCAGTATGTCTGCTGCCGAATCCGGGTGCCGCACTTGGCGTGGAGCAGGGTGAAGGCGACCCCGGCCGAGGCGGCCGCCGTGTACAGCTTGATCGGGATGGACACCAGCCCGAACGAGATCGTTCCCGACCCGATCGAGTGAGGCGACATGACCCCTATCCTCCGAGTCCCGAACTCCGACGGTTTGGACCCTCCCACGGTCCCTCCCTCTCAGCGTTTCGGATATGTCGCCCAGAGCGGGAACCCCTTCGCCGGGCGGTCCCAGCCTTCCGAGGCCAGTGCGCCCTGATCTCGCTGCGCTGGCGTTTCTCCATCTCCTCACTCCAGCCGGGCTATTATACTTACTACGCTCTTAGCATGTCAAGAAGGTTCTGAGTATGCCAACCTGCTGATAAAATTGCGGGTATGTCCAGGCGAAAAAATCCACACGCGGTCGCTCTCGGGAGAATCGGGGGCAAGAAGGGTGGGTCGAAGGGAGGCAAGGCGTCTGCCGCCAAGATGACACCCGAGGAGCGCCGCGAACGAGCCCGGAAGGCGGCTGTGGCGCGGTGGAAGAAGGCAGCGAGATGATAACCGATAACCTGTCGACGATCGGCGCCGGTCCCCGAGCAGGCTCCCGTAGGTCACCTCGTGGGTCAGCGCGTGCTTGAAGGTGTACTCCAGGTCCGGGAAGAGCTGCGTCTCGTAGAGGAACTCCGCCTGACCCGCCGCGGGGGTTTTGTCGGTTTTGTCGGGTGGTCCT
>CAZWXA010000694.1:0-1612 GCA_964637755.1 uncultured bacterium
ACCATCGAGCTCTACCCGACGTCCCTCGTCTTCGCCAAGGGACACCGCATCCGCCTGGACGTCTCCAGCAGCAACTTCCCCCGCTTCGATCCGAACCCGAACACGGGCGAGCCCCTCAACGACAATCGGCGATCCGCCCCCGCCCTGAACGCGGTCTGGCACGATCCCGAGCATCCGTCGCACATCGTGCTGCCGGTCGTGCCGCGCTGACGGGGTTCGATGCGAAGGGAGCATCGGTCGGCGTCTCACCGCTCTCCAACGCCGCGTCTGCCGCGTCCTTAGCGGCGAACCGCATCCGCAGCGGCGAGAGCTACGTGGCGGGTGGCGCCGCGGCCGCCGCCTCGGAGACACCGTTCCCTGAACGCCGAAACCGCGTCATCGCCTCCCGGCCGTAGTCGTGCTCGGCCAAGTACTCGTTGTGGGCACGACATATGAGCCGGACGTTCTGCGGACTGTGGTCACCCCCCAGGCCAAAGGGATGCCGGTGGTGGTACTCGAGCCGCTTGCGCTCGGGGCATCGTCGGCCTTGCTCGTCCACGTAGCGGCATCGGTTTCCGTCGCGCTCGCGCACCGCACGCCGGACGGCGGCCGGGATGTGGCGCGAGGATGGGGAGGTATCGGTCTCCGAGAGCTCCCTCCGGGGAGCACTCGTCCGGGCAAAGTGCCTGGCTTCGAGCCGTTCGATCTTCTCGGTAACGGCCTGCTCGATGATTACGGCCAGGTCGCCGTCGGGCACGTTCGAGCGCATCAGGGTCCGGAGTCGCTCCAGCTTGTCATGGAGCTCGGCGCTGGCCGTGAACTGCACCTTGTCCCGCGCAGGGGCCAGGGGCTGAACGACCGTGCGCGAAACACGGGCAGGCGCCGGAGAAGCGCCAACTCGGTCCGGACGCAGTTCCAGGACCCCTACCGCCACTCGGTCCGGACCGAGGGAGAGCGCGGACGGCGGCGGTGTCCTCTTCTCTGGGAGCTTCCGCATCAACGCCGGAGCGTCCGGCCGGGGCGCGAGCTCAGCAACCAGTTCTTCGATCTGACGCTTGGACCTATGGGTGGCTCGCTTCAGGAGCGCTTCTGCGGTCTCCCGGGTGAGGTGCGGCGCCAGCTTGGCGATTCCGGTCAAGTGAAGCCGACCGTCGCGCAGCATGGTCAGGAGCATCGGGTGCTCCCGCCACGCACGCGCCGCCGCGATGCGCAGATAGGCTTCCGCCTCCGAGAGGTGAAGGACCTCCGTGCAGTAGGCGAACATCGAGGGCGAGGCTTCTCGGGCATAGAGTCTTCGCTCGTCAACCTCGCCGATGTGGGCGACGAGGTCGGACTCGACGCGTCGGGACTGCCGCATGAGCTCGGCCAGGCGGTGGAGCAGCTCGTCGTCCGAGAGCGATTGTAGCGGGCGCTTCGGTTCCCTAGCCAGAATATAAGCCCTGCTTTTTCGACCTCCCCTGAGGGCGCAGGGCGGCCGAAACCCACGCGATCGGCCTTCGAAGTCCCCTTGCCTGATTGCGGCGCTCGTAGCCCGTCTAAGGGCCGCACGCACGTGACTACGCTCGCGCGGATCGCGTCGGTCGAAGGCGCTTCCGAAAGTTGTCAAGGGGAAAATCGTACCTGACGAACACGT
>CAZWXA010000695.1:0-1606 GCA_964637755.1 uncultured bacterium
AGCAGGACATGGCCGCCGTGTTCGACGTTCTCGCCGGTCTCGCCGGGCTTCGCGCAAGCACCAAGCACACCTGAGTCAAGGGGAGCGACCGGCGCCTGGCCCTAGCGCTCGGAGCGTGGGACGTTCTGGTAGAGGGTGGCGACGAGGGCGCCGTGGCCAGCAAACAAGGGACTCTCCAGGCGGTCGTTCTCGAAGAGCGTGCAGACGAGCCCCAGCGCCGCCTGCTCCCGTCGGAAGACGTGGAGCTGCCGGCGCTGCCAGTCGGCGATCCAGTACTCCCGGACGCCCCGTCGCGAGTAGAGGGTCAGCTTCAACTCTCGGTCTCTGCGCTCATTGGCTGCTCCCGGGGAAAGAACCTCGACCACGAGCTCTGGGGCCGCGTGCAGCTTGCCGTCTGGCTCCAGCGCAGAGGCGAGACGCTCGTTGCTGACCCAGACCACGTCGGGCGCCACGTCGTCGTCCTCGGCGAGGATGAGGCCGGGCGCGGGCAACACGACCCCCCGGGGGGAGCCCCATTCGCGCAAGAGCGCTTCGACGTTCGAGCAGGTGATCTGGTGGTAGAGGTGCGGCTGTCTGGACGCGTACAGCTCCCCGTCGATGATCTCGTAGCGCTTCCCGTCATCGGGGAAGAGCTCGAGGTCGGACGACTTCCACCTGCGCTCGGTGAGCATGGGGCCTCTCAAACATTCCGCCTGACGATCGCCACGACAGTATAGCAGCGCGGCTCGATCACGCACGGGCCTCGGGCGGAGGTTTCCTCCAAGGGAGCTGGCGCCGGCGGGGCTCGCCCGGCCGGGTGAAGTCCGGCGTCGAGGTCGAGTCGGCAACATCTCGGGCCGAGTCCGCGCACTCGCCGGGAGACCGGCTCGGCGTATACTCGCGGTCGATGGGCAGGATGCCAGCGGCCTCGTCTTGAGTCCCGCCAGGGGTCCTCGCTCCGTTTCCCGTCGCGACCGTCGTCAGCCGGGAGCCGGCTCGAGCCGCCGGCGCGCCGCTCGGCCCACGGCAGCCGGTGTCGATGCGGAGGCCGTGGTCCCGACTCCCGCGTCCGTCGAGATCGAGCCCATTGCCAGCGCGAGCCCCGACTCCATCTTCGACGCTCGCTCGCCCGTGGCCGAACGGTTGCGCCCGCTGCCCACGGTCCGGCGCGGCATCTTCTTCGACGTCGAGAACTCGAGCCGGCCCGAGCATGTCGCGGCCGTCCTCGACCACCTCCAGATCAACCGCTCGACGCGCCGGACCGACCTCTTCGCGGTGGGCAACTGGAAGATGGCGGGCGTGGAGACGGCACGGCTGCTCGCCCGGCATGGCGCCCAGCTCATTCACAGCGCCCCGGCCGCCGGGGTGAAGGACTGGAGCGATCTACGCATCGCGGTCGCCGCGGGCGTGTGGCTCGCCTCCGCGCGGCCCGGCGACACCATCGAGGTGATCACCGACGACCAGGCCTTCCACGCCGTCGGCGACGTGGCGGCCGGTCTCGGGGTGGAGTTTCACCAGCTCTCGTTTCGCGGGCTCGCCAGCCGGGGTGTACTGCCCGCCGGGGTGGAGCCGGGCGAGGGGGCGCGCCGCGGCCAGCGCGGCCGGCGGCGCGGCCCCCGCGCCGGGG
>CAZWXA010000696.1:0-1605 GCA_964637755.1 uncultured bacterium
GGGCCGCGATGACCGGAGCCGAGCTGCTCGTCCGCTGTCTGGAGGGCGAGGGCGTCCGGCACGTATTCGGCGTGCCCGGCGAGGAGACGCTGGACGTGAACGACGCGCTCGCCCGGTCATCCATTCAGTTCATTCCGGTCCGGCACGAGCAGGCGGCGGCGTTCATGGCCGACGTCTGGGGCCGTCTGACGGGCCACGCGGGCGTGTGCCTGGCCACGCTCGGGCCGGGCGCCACGAATCTCGCCACGGGTCTCGCCGACGCCAACCTCGACCGTGCCCCCGTCGTGGCGATCACCGGCCAGCTCGCTCGACACCTGCTCCACAAGGAGTCGCACCAGTACGTCGACATCGTCGACGTGTTCAGACCGTTGACGAAGTGGAACGCCCGCATCGAGACCGGCGCGGTGGTCGCCGAAGCGGTACGCAAGGCGTTCAAGCGCGCCCAGGAAGAGAAGCCGGGGGCCTGCCACCTCGAGCTACCCGAGGATGTGGCGCAGGGACCCGCGGAGGGCGAGCCGCTCCTCGCCCACCGCGCCCGCCGGCCCTCACCCGATCGGCCGTCGCTGGCGCGCGCGGCGGACATCATCAATCGGGCCGAGCGTCCGCTGCTTCTTGCCGGGAACGGCGTCATCCGCGGCCGGGCGTCCAGGGAGCTGGCGTCGCTCGCCGAGCGGGCGCAGGTTCCCGTGGTCACCACGTTCATGGCAAAGGGAGCCATCTCGGCCGATCATCCGCTCGCGCGGGCCACCGTCGGCCTCGCCTCGGACGACCCCGCCCGCTCCGGATTCACGCGGGCGGATGTGGTGATCGCGGTCGGCTACGACCCGGTGGAATACGGCGCGGCCAGCTGGAATCCGTCGGGCCAGCTCCAGATCGTTCACATCGACTTCACGGCGGCCGAGGTCGATGCCCGCTACCAGCCGGCGGTCGAGGTCGTGGCCGACGTGCGCGAGGCGCTCGAGTTGCTCGCGCCTCTGGTGGCGGTCCGCCCGGAGCGGGTCCCGACCGACCGCCAGCCGGACGACCCGCGCCGCCTCGACGACAGCTTTCCGCTCCTGCCCCAGCGCATTCTCTGGGATCTCGAATCGGCCTTGAGGCCCGACGATCTCGTGATCTCCGACGTCGGGGCGCACAAGCTCTGGGTGGCGAAGCGCTTCAGAGCCCGCCTTCCCAACACGGTGATCATCTCCAACGGGTTCGCGGCCATGGGCATCGCGCTGCCCGGCGTGATCGCGGCGAGGCTCGCCCAGCCGGAGCGCCGCGCGGTTGCGGTCACCGGCGACGGCGGGCTCCTGATGAACATCCAGGAGCTCGAGACGGCGGTCCGGTTGGGGCTGGCCTTCGTGGTGCTGATCTTTCGCGACAACGGGTATGGCGTGATCCGCTGGAAGCAAGAGCGGCAGTTCGGGCGAACGGCGGGGGTCGACTTCGGGAACCCGGACTTCGTCGCCCTCGCGCGCGCCTTCGGATGCGCCGGCGTGCAGATCAATGCGGCCAGGGAACTCCGGCCAGCCCTCGAGGTCGCGCTCCGGGCGGCGGTTCCTGTGCTGATCGACTGTCCGGTGGACTACCGCGAGAACGACCGCCTCGCCGAGTACTGAGCCG
>CAZWXA010000697.1:0-1602 GCA_964637755.1 uncultured bacterium
GCATCGATGAGCACCGGGGCGCGTATCATCTACCAGTGAACATCGGCTCCAGCCCCGCGCTCCGGCGCGTCCTGGCTCGCGCCGAGGGCGACCCCGACGTGCTGGCCGTGATCCTGTTCGGAAGCCACGCCCGGGGCGAAGCCTCGCCCGACTCGGACCTGGACGTGTGCCTCGTCCTGGTCCCCGAGGCGGCGCCGGACCTGGCCGCTGGTCGCAAGCGGCTCGACTACCTGGCGGAAGCCGATCTCGACCTCGCGATCTTGCAGCAACTGCCGCTGCACGTCCGCAGTCGCGTCCTGAAGGAAGGCCAGGTGCTCTTCGTCCGCGACGAGGACCGGCTCTACGACGTCGCCGTGCGAACCGCCCGGGCCTTCGAGGGATTCCGGCACCACTACCGGCGGTATCTCGAGGCGGTGGCGCGTGATTGACCGCGACCGGGTCCTCGCCAAGCCGGACGAGCTGGATGGCTACCTGGGCGAGGTCCGCTCGGTCGTCGGCAAACGGTGCCTACGCCGGCGCGTCGCGAGGCCGCCGGAGACGGGCCGCAACCTCTCGTCGCCGCGCGATATTTGGCCTATCGTCGACCGGTGGCACGTGAGTTGCGGATCAACGCCCGTGTCATGGCGGATACGCTTCCCTCTCTGACCTCGCTCGGGGTGAGGATGCAGGCCCAGTGGCAGCGCCACGAGATCCTGGCCAACAACCTCGCCAATGTCTCGACCACGGGGTTCAAGCAGGACGACCTCGTGCTCGTTCCGAACACCGCGGGCATCGGGAGAGCCGATGCCGGGCTGCCGGCGCAGATGCCCCAGGCGGTCCCGTGGACGGATTTCTCGCAGGGGCCCATCCAGGTGACCGGCCGGAGCCTCGACGTCGCCCTGAGCGGGCCCGGCTTCCTCGTCGTGGACACTCCCCGCGGGCCGCGGTTCACGCGTTCGGGCGCCCTCGACGTGAACCGCGACGGGGTCCTCGCCCTCGCGGACGGCTCCCCGGTTCTCGGCGAGCGCGGCCCCGTCAGGATCCGGTCCCCCCGGGTCGTCGTCACGGAGTCGGGGGAGGTCCAGGAGGACGGGCGCTCGCTCGACACCCTGAAGGTCGTCGACTTCCTTAGACCGTACCGGCTGATCAAGGAAGGCGGGGGACTCTTCGCTCCCGCCGACGCCGCGGTCGTTCCGGAGCCAGCCAGCGGCTCCCAGGTCGTGCCCGGCGCGCTCGAAGGCTCCAACGTCAGCATGGTCGGGACCATGGTCAGCATGATCGAGTTGCTCCGGGCGTACGAGGCCTACCAGCGCGCCATCCAGGCGGTCGACGAGATCGACCGTCGCGCAGTCAACGAGATCGGGAGAATCGGATGATCCGGGCCCTCTACTCTTCTTCGTCAGGGATGCAGGCTCAACAGCTCAACCTGGACGCGATCGCGAACAACCTCGCCAACGTCAATACCACGGGCTTCAAGCGGGTACGCGTGGACTTCCAGGACCTCATGTACCAGACGTTCCTTCCGGCCGGCGCACCCGTGGCGCAGGGCGCGACGATCCCGACCGGCATCCAGGTTGGTCACGGGTCACGGCCCGTCGCCACCCAGCGGATCTTCAGCCAGGG
>CAZWXA010000698.1:0-1592 GCA_964637755.1 uncultured bacterium
CCTGCAGCCGTTCCGGCTGCGACGGCGGCCGCCGAGGCACCGCGCGGGGCCCCCTCCGCTCCCGCGCCGGTCTCTCCAGCCCGAGCGGGGCCAGGGCCGTCCCTCGATGACCTCGCTCGGGAGGCACTCGCCGCCCTGGACAAGTCGGAGATGGCGGCGAAACCTGAACCCCCCGTCCCCAAGGTCCGAGAGCCGGCGACCGAGGGAAAGCGATCCGATCCCGTCTTGCTGCCGCCGGTCCAGAAGGCGCTCCGGCGGCTCGAGACGGAGGAGTTCGGAGACCGCCTCTGGGTGAAGGACGCGAGCCTCTGGAGCGACAAGCCCGAGGCGCAGGCGCTGATCCGGAACCGACTCGGCTGGCTCACCTCGCCGACACTGATGCGGGAGTACTCGGGAGATCTCAAGGCGTTCGCGACGGAGGTCCGGCGGCTCGGCTACTCGAACATCGTCCTGCTCGGCATGGGCGGATCGAGCCTGGCACCCGAGGTCATGAACCGCACGTTCGGCTCGAGGATGGGCTTCCCCGATCTGGCCGTCCTCGACTCCACCGACGCCGTGGCGGTGAAGAACACCCTCGCGCGGCTGCAGATCTCGCGGACGCTGTTCGTGGTCTCGTCCAAGTCGGGGACCACGGCGGAGGTGAGCGCGCTCTACCGGTTCTTCCGGGCGCAGGTCGAGGCGGGCAAGCCACCGAAGCCCGGCCAGCACTTCATCGCAATCACCGATCCCGGGAGCCCGCTCGAGAAGCTCGCCCGGGAAGCGAGTTTCCGCCGCGCGTTCCTGAATCACCCGAGCATCGGCGGCCGCTTCTCCGCGCTCTCGCACTTCGGCCTGGTCCCGGCGGCGCTGATCGGCGTCGACATCGACAAGCTGCTCGAGCGGGCCGCGGAGATCGGCGGAGACGCGGCGGTGGGTGTCCGCGAGAATCCCGGGCTCGTCCTGGGCGCGCTCCTCGGAGGGCTCGCACAGAGGGGGCGTGACAAGGTCACGCTCGTCCTGTCGGAGAAGATCGCCACGTTCGGGCTCTGGCTCGAGCAACTCCTCGCCGAGTCGACCGGCAAGGACGGCAAGGGGCTGATCCCGGTCGACCACGAGCCCCTCGGGGCGCCCGCGGTGTACGGCAACGACCGCGTGTTCGTCGCGCTCACGCTCGCGGGCGAGTCGCCCGACCCGGCGCTCGATGCCCTCGACGCAGCCGGCCATCCCGTGTACCGCCTGACCCTCAAGGACCCGTACGATCTCGGCGCGGAGTTCGTCCGGTGGGAGCTGGCGGTGGCTGCGGCGGGCTCCCTCCTCGGCGTCAATCCGTTCGACGAGCCGAACGTCGCGCAGGCCAAGGAAGCCACGCAGGCGATGCTGGCGGCCTTCAAGAAGTCCAAGCGCCTGCCGGACGTGCCGGTGGACCGCGAGGAGGACGGCATCCTGCTCTGCGGCAGCCACGGCGGCAGACCCGCCTCCGTGACCGAGGGCCTCGGCCGGTTCCTCGCGCAGGCCAGGCCCCCCGACTACGTCGCCCTGCTCGCGTACCTCACGCCCGGTCTCGAGACCGCCGAGGCGCTCCAGTCGCTCCGGACGACGATCCGCGACCGGCT
>CAZWXA010000699.1:0-1592 GCA_964637755.1 uncultured bacterium
TCTACCGCCGCTCGGCCGAGATCGGCTACTGGATCGGCGAGGCCTTCTGGGGCCGTGGGGCCGCGACCGAGGCCGTCCGCGCGTTCACCGACTACGCCTTCTCGGCCTTCGACCTCTGTCGCATCCAGGCCGGAGTCTTCGCGTGGAATCCCGCCTCGGTGCGCGTGCTCGAGAAGGCCGGATACCAGTTCGAGGGCCGGCTCCGGAGCGCCGTGACCAAGGACGGCCAGACGATCGACGAGTTGATCTACGCCGTGGTCCGCCCGTAGCCGGCCACTTCACGACGACCGCGGCCGGATGATCATGGAGGTCGGCCGGGCGGCGAGGCGGCCAGCGGCGCCGGTGACCGTCGCCTCGCCGAAGAATCATCTTCCACCTGCGGGCGCTCGATGACATGGACGCGATCGAGAGCAAGTACCATTCGTGATTCGAAGGAGGGCGTACGACGGTTCGGGACTAGAGTGGATGCATGCCTGAGATCAGCCGGTTCCTCGGTATCGTGATCGCGATCCTTTACCGTGATCACGAACCACCGCACTTCCACGCGACGTACGGCGAGTACGAGATTACGGTGCGCATCCCGGACGGGGTGGTCACGGGCAGGTTCCCGCGCCGGGCACTCGGACACGTCATCGAATGGTACGTGGCCCACAAGCCGGAGCTTGAGGAGAATTGGCAGCGGGCGAGGAGCCGGCAGCCATTGAAACCGGTTGAGCCGCTGGAGTAACTCAAGGGGGACGCGATGATCAACGTCGTCGAGGCGCGGTACGTTCGGGACTACGTCATCTGGCTCCGTTTCAGTGACGGCCTCGCGGGTGAAGTGGATTTGCGCGACGAGCTTGATGGCCCGGTCTTCGAGCCCCTGCGGGCGATCGAGGTATTTCGGTCGGTCCGCTTGCATCCCGAGCTGCACACCATCACCTGGCCCAATGGCGCAGATCTCGCACCGGAGTTCTTGCACGAGCGCCTACGTGTTCCCGCATAACTGCTTCCTGGCGTCCTCGCGTACGGCGAGACGCAGCAGGCTGCCCTCTCAAGGGTCCAGGCTGTCGCCCTCAGGGTCATCGCGGAGCGGCTCGAGCACGGTGAGGCCAGTCCGGACTTGTTGAGCATTTCCTTCAACGCTGCATGCGTGCGTGGCCGAGCCCCCGTGCCCGACGGGTGTTCGCGGCCTTCTTGAGGATCGGATGGGTGGCCAGTTCACCAAGACCGGGGCCGGATGATCATGAAGGTCGACCGACACTGGGGCTCCCTCGGAGCGGCACCTCCCCCCGGCACGGTCGCCACAGGACGCTCCGCACCCGGACCGCGGCGAGGAGGCCGCGGATCCCGGACATGAAGCCCGGTTCCGTCCCCGGGGGCGGCGGAATGCTACGCGGCGTCGTGGAAGATGACGCCGAGCGTGTAGCGGTGGCCCGAGAGGAGGCGGCTCACGCCGTGGCGCATGTTCGCCCGGTAGGAGCCGCGGGCGCCGGCGACGGGCCGGTGGCGCGTGGTGAAGATGACCGCCTCGCCTTGCTCGAGGTGGACGACGCTGCCGCGCGACTGCGCCCGCGGCCGCTGCTCGACCAGCAGGAACTCGCCGCCGTCGA
>CAZWXA010000700.1:0-1573 GCA_964637755.1 uncultured bacterium
GTGTCACCGGAGGAGATGCAGAAGCACATGCAGAAGTGGGGCGCCTGGATCGAGAAGCTGAGCGGGGCTGGCCAGTTCAAGTCGGGCCATCCGCTCGACCGGGGCGGGAAGGTCGTGTCCGGCCGGGGCAAGCTCGTCACCGACGGGCCGTTCACCGAGTCGAAGGAGGTCGTTGGGGGATACCTCGTCGTGTCGGCGAAGAGCCTCGACGACGCGGCGGAGCTGTCCAAGGGATGCCCGATCTTCGAGTCCGGCGGTCGCGTGGAGGTGCGGGCGATCCAGGAGATGTGACAGGGCAGTGGGCGGGGTCGACTCGCTCGTCGAGCATCTCTTCCGGCGTGAGTCGGGCAGGATGGTCGCGGTCCTGACCCGGCTCTTCGGACCCCGGAACCTCGATCTCGCGGAGGACGCGGTCCAGGAGGTGCTCCTCCGCGCGCTCAGGCGCTGGCCCTTCGAGGGCGTTCCCCGCAATCCGGCGGGCTGGCTCTACCAGGCGGCGCGGAACCGGGCCGTCGATCTGCTCCGGAGGGAGCAGGTGGTCCGCCGGCTCGAGCCGGAGCTGGGGGATCGGCTGGCGTCGGCCGGCGCCGCCGAGCCGCTCGTCGAGCGCCTGTTCCTCGACGGCGAGATCGAGGACGACACGCTCCGGATGATGTTCACCTGCTGCCACCCGGCGCTGCCGCTCGAGTCGCAGATCGCCCTGACCCTGAAGATCCTCTGCGGATTCAGCGCGGCCGAGATCGGGCGCGCGCTCCTGACCCAGGAGGCGGCGATCCAGAAGCGGCTCTCCCGGGCGAGACAGAAGATCCGGGAGGCACAGATCGCCTTCGAGGTCCCCGACGGCCCGGAGATGTCGTCACGCCTGCGCGCCGTGCTCTCGGTGCTCTACCTGACCTTCAACGAGGGCTACAGCGCCTCGTTCGTGGAGCACCCGATCCGGAGAGACGTCTGCCTCGAAGCGATGCGCCTGGCCCGGCTCCTCTCGGAGCACCCCGTCGGCAGCCAGCCGATCGCGTTCGCGCTCGCGGCGCTCATGTGCCTTCACGCCGCACGGTTCGACGCCAGGATCGACGACGACGGCCACCTCGTCGTGCTCAGGGACCAGGACCGTCGTCGCTGGCACAGGGCGCTCATCGCCGAGGGGTTCCGCCACCTCGAACGGTCAGCCCGGGGTGGCGAGATCAGCGAGTTCCACCTCGAGGCCGGCATCGCCGCGCTGCACTGCCAGGCCGGAAGCTGGGAGACCACGGACTGGGCCGCCATCGTGCACCACTACGACCTGCTCATGACGGTCAAGCCGTCGCCCATCGTCGCGCTGAACCGGGCGATCGCGCTGGCCGAGCTGCGCGGCCCGCGGGCGGCCCTCGCGGCGCTGCGCGCCATCCCCGAGCCCGGCGTCCTGGAGACGTACCATCTGTTCCCCGCCACGCTCGGCGAGCTCCACCTGAGGCTCCGGGAGTTCGGGGAGGCCGCGCGTCACTTCGAGCGCGCGCTCGTGCTCACGTCGTCCCGCGCCGAGCGCCACCTCCTCCAGGAGAAGCTCGGCGCCTGCCGCCGCGGCCCGTTCCCGCCC
>CAZWXA010000701.1:0-1571 GCA_964637755.1 uncultured bacterium
TCGGGCCTCGCCTCGGCTCTACCTCGGCTCGAACTGCGACCGCCTTGCATCTGGGCCTTTTTGAGCGGCCTGCTGGCTTTTCAGCATCCTGTTAGAAGTCATCTTCTGATGAGTATACTCGGGCCGAAAAAAGCCCGAGGACGGGGGGTGTCGCCGAGGCTGCCCGGCACCGCCGGGGGGCCGCCTCGGGCAGGCACGCTACTGCTCGAGCTGCTCCATGGCCTCGTCGTCGAGGCCGAAGTAGTGCCCGATCTCGTGGATCACCGTGTCCTGCACCAGCTCGGCCATCTCCTCGGCGTCGGCGCTGTCTTCCTCGATCGGGGCCTGGTAGATCGTGATCGTGTCAGGAAGCACGTTGCCGTAGCCCGTATCGCGGCGGGTCAGGTCGACCCCACGGTACAGCCCGTAGAGGGTGTCAGGCGGCTCGATCTCCATCTCCTGCAACGTCTCATCGTCCGCCCAGTCCTCGACGACGACCGCAATGTTCGCGAGCCGCTCCCTGAACCGCCTGGGGAGTTTCCGCAGGGCCCGCTCGACGAGCGCCTCGAACTGCCTCCGGGTCATCGGCGGTCAGGCCCCCGGGATCCGCTCGACGTTCGTCACGTCCCGGATCTCGCGGATCGCGTTCATGATGGCCTGGAGCTGGCGAAGATCGGCCACCTCGACGACGAAGTGATTGATGCCCTTCTTGTCCTCCGTGACGTTGACCTCGGCCTTCGTGATGTTGCCGTTGCGCGACGAGATGGCGCCGGTGATCTCGGAGAGCAGGCCGGGCCGGTCGTTGCCGAGGTAGACGGCGATCCGGACCGGCCGGGTGGCGGCGGCGGGCTCCTCGGTGTCCCACTCGACGTTGATCAGCCGCTCCCGATCGAGGACGCTCTTGACGACCATCAGGCAGTCCCGCGTGTGAACGGTGAGCCCCCGACCGCGGGTGATGAAGCCGACGATCGGGTCGCCGGGGACGGGGGAACAGCACCTCGCGAAGCGGACCAGCAGGTCGTCCACGCCTCGGATCTTGACCCCGCTCTCCACCTTCGGACGCGTTCCCGGCCTCGGCTTGGCCTCGGCCGCCGGCTCGAGCACCTCGGCGGGCGCGAGCCTGCCGAGCACGTGCTGGACCGAGGTCTTGCCGTAGCCGATCGACGCCAGCAGGTCGTCGACGCCGGGAAAGCCGAGGTCCGACGCCAGCTGCCCGACCGCGTCGCCTCCGAGGAGTGCGGCGGGGCTCAGCCGGTACTTCTTCGCCTCCCGTTCGAAGAGCTCCCTCCCCAGCGTGAGCGACCGGGCGCGCTCCTCCACCTTCAGCCACTGGTTGATCCTGGCCCGGGCCCGCGTCGACTTCACGATCTTCAGCCAGTCGCGGCTCGGGTGCTGGTTCGGAGAGGTGATGACCTCCACGATGTCGCCCTGCCGGAGCGTGTAGCGGAGCGGTACGAGCTTGCCGTTGACCTTGGCGCCGACGCAGTGCTCCCCCACCTTCGTGTGCACGGCGTACGCGAAGTCGATCGGTGTCGCCCCCTCGGGCAGCGCCTTCACGTCCCCTTTCGGGGTGAACACGTACACCTCGTCCG
>CAZWXA010000702.1:0-1561 GCA_964637755.1 uncultured bacterium
TGACCCGCCGATCGGGGGTCACGCCGGCGGCCTCGAACATCTTCCTGATCTCCTGTGGATTCTTCCACGTCCTGTCCTCGGCGTTGAAGAAACGGGCGACCGGCACGTTGACGGCGCCGGGAATCCGTCCCTTGCGCTCGCCACGCCCGATCTCGCCGACGAACTCTCTCGGGCTCCGGCAATCCACCAGCACCATCCCGGCGTCGCCCATGGCCGTCTTGACCTCGGCCGTTCCCACACGCCAGCCAGGCTGGACGCGCGGCGTGAAGACGCCCGGCGGGTGCCGAGGAAGATCAGCCGTCACCGGCCGTCCCTCCTGCCGCCACTTCACCCATCCGCCGTTGAGAATGGAAACGTCGGGGTGGCCGTAGTAGTTGAGGGCCCACCAGAGGCGCGGCGCGATGCCACCCGTGTCGTCATACACTACCACCGCGTGGCCTTCGCCGATCCCCAGCCGCTCCATGAGAACCTTGAAGCGCGCAGGACCGGCGAGAGTCATGTGGATGGGGGCCGCCGACTCGACGATGTCGTCGGTCCAATCGACGAACACGGCGCCGGGAATGTGGCTCTCCCGGTACGCCTCGCGCTGGGCGAGGTACCACGGCTTGGGTTGGTCGGGCGGCTTGATGATCCCGCGGATATCCACCACCCGGAGCCGGGGATCGTCCAGGCGCGTGGCCAGCCCGTCGGTCTCCACCAGGAGCGAATCACGGCGGGCGCGCATCAAATTCAGTCTAGCACGAAAAGGGGTTGACGCGTGCGGGGCGCGCGCGTAGCATAGCGAAGGATTCGTGAGCCATTCACCTTCAAAGGAGGAAACTTCAATGCGAACCCGCATCACGCGAGCGCTGCTCCTCGGCGGCGTCATGCTCGCCGCCTCTGCCTGCGCAACGTCGGAGGAATGGTCCGAATGGATGAAGCATCCCACCCACTTCGCGTCGGGGGACCACGCGATGTTCTCGTTCCGGAACACCGAAGGGTCGGCGCCGAAGGTCACGCGCAGCGAGGTGGAGCGCGCGCGGACCGAGCAGTGGTGGGGCAAGGTCATCACCGTTTCGGCCGAGCAGATCATCCAGCAGTAGCATGGGCGCCCGCTCGCTGCTGATCGCTCTCGTGCTCGTAGCGGTCGTCGGTGCGGCCGCCGCCGCTCCGCGGGAGGAGGCCATCGTCGCCCTCGACAAGTACACGACCGAGAAGGGCCGGATGCTCGCGACGACGTTCTCCTCCCAGCTCCGTCGAATTTACCACGAAGTCTATCACTGCCGGCCCTGGTTGGACGTGCGAAAGGGCGGACTGGGCTTTACCCGGGCCGTCGGGGTCCCGGGTGACGACCGATACCTGAACATCTGGGTCTGGGTGGAGCAGGCGATCACTCCCGAGTTCGCCGCGCTCGGCACCCCCGCGCGGCGCGCCTCGGCCATGTTTTCCCGCCACGGGGTGGACCTGCTCCGGCACCTCGCCGCCGATGCCGGCATCTTCACCGACCCCGCGGTCCACGGCTACTCGGTCATCCTCGAGTGGATCAAGCCGAACGGAAAGGTCGGCAACCAGGAAATCGCGG
>CAZWXA010000703.1:0-1535 GCA_964637755.1 uncultured bacterium
CGAGGGAGCCGAGGAACTCCTCGGAGCTGCGGTCCGCCCACTGCAGGTCCTCGATGAGCAGGAGCAGCGGCCGCTCGTGGGCGAGGCGGAGGATCAGGGTCTTCACGGCCTCGATCAGCCGCTGCTTTCGCTGGGCCGGGTCGAGTCCCGCGGCATCCAGCTCGTCGGCCGGGAGCGACAGGAGGTGCTTCAGGTGCGGGATCGTCCACTCGAGCGCCGGGTCGAGGGAGCGCACGCCCGCCGTCACCTTCTCCACTCGCGCACTTTCCGGCTCCTTGTCCACGAGCCGGAAGCACGCCTCGAGGATGTCGACCACGGGACGGAACGGCAGGGCCTCGCCGTACGGGACGCAGTGTCCCTCGAGAGCCGTGTGCGGGGCGTCCGGGAGCTGCCGCCTGAGCTCGTACAGAAGGCGGGACTTCCCGATACCGGCCTCGCCGGCGAGAGACACCACCTGGCCACGCCCGCCGCGCGCCTTCTCGAAGCATTCCCGGAGCAGGGCGATCTCCGGCGTCCGGCCGGCCAGAGGGACCAGGCCGCGCTCGAGAGCCAGGTCGAAGCGAGCCCGGCGGGTCCGCTGGCCGGTCACGGCGAAGGCCCGCATGGGCTGCTCGATCCCCTTGAGGGAATGGAGACCGGCGTCCTCGGTCACGAAGTAGCCGCTCACGAGGCGGTGGGTGGCCTCGCTGATCAGGATGCCGCCCGGCGCCGCGGCGCTCTGGAGCCGCGCGGCCAGGTTCACGGTCTCGCCCTGAGCCGTGTAGTCCATCCTGAGGTCGTCCCCGATCCGCCCCACCACGACCGGCCCCGTGTTGAGGCCGATCCTGAGGGCGAAGTCGACCCCGCACCGGCGCCGGACGACCGCGCCGTATTCCAGGTGCGCCTTCTGGATGGCCACCGCCGCCGCGACCGCCCGCACCGCGTGGTCCTCGTGGGCGATCGGGGCGCCGAAGAGGGCCATCACCCCGTCGCCCGTGAACTGGTTCACGGTTCCCTCGTAGCGATGGACGGCGTCGAGGATGCGCTGGAAGCAGCCGTCCATGACCGCGTGGAGGTCCTCGGGGTCGAGCCGCGTCGAGAGCGCGGTGAAGCCGGCGCAGTCCGCGAAGAGGACGGTCACCTGCTTGCGTTCGCCCTCGAGCGCGCTCCGGGAGGTGAGGATCTTGTTCGCGAGATGCCGGGGAGTGTAGCCTGCGGGCGCTCGGGGTGAGTCGGTGGCGCCGAGCACGGGCGTTTCGTCCGGGCTCGGCGGCCTGGCCGCTGGAGTCGCGGCCAGCTCGTGGCCACACCCGTCACAGAACTTCGCGGTCGCGCGCCCCCGGGTCCCGCAGGCCGGGCACCGCGGGGGAAGCCGGGTCCCGCAACTGTCGCAGAACGTCGCGTCTTCGCGGTTTTCCTGGCGGCACTCGGGGCACGTCACGCGACTATGGTACTCCGGCTATTGACGGGATCGAGCTCCGGCAGTCCCCGCCGTGGCTCCGGGCACCGGCGCCCCCCTCGCCGCGCCCCCCCGCGCTGACGTAGCATGTCGGTGT
>CAZWXA010000704.1:0-1527 GCA_964637755.1 uncultured bacterium
AGCGTCACGTGGCGGAGGAAGCGCTGGGTCGGCTTGCCGAAATCGACCGCCACACCCGGCACATCGGTCAGCACGAGAAGCGCTTCGGCGTGAACCTCGAGGGCCAGGCGGTGGGCGGCGAGGTCCTTGTCCACCACCACCTCGAGCCCCTCGAGCCGACCGTCGGGCCGGCGGAGCACCGGGACGCCGCCGCCGCCACCCGCGACCACGACGACGCCGGCATCGACCATGAGCCGGATGGCACCGGTCTCGACGATCCCGCCCGGCTGCGGGGAGCAGACGAGCTTGCGCCACCCGCGCTCGTCGATCTTGGCCCAGGTCTCGCCCCGTGCCCGCATGCGGGCGGCGGCGACCTCCTCCGGGAAGAAGGGGCCGACGGGCTTCGTCGGCGCCGCGAAGGCCGGGTCGTCGGCGTCCACGAGCACCTGGGTGACCAGCGTGACGACGGGGCGGCTGAGCCCGAGAGCCGTGAGCTCGTTCCGCAGCGACTGCTGGATCATGTAGCCGATCTGGCCCTGGGTCTCCGCGCCGCAGACGTCGAGCGGCACCGGGGGCACGAGATCGGCGGCCGCCTCGTTCTGGATCAGCAGGTTGCCGACCTGGGGGCCGTTGCCGTGGGTGAGGATCAGCTCGTGACCGGCCGCCACGAGTTGCGCCATCTGCCGGCAGGTCCGCCGGACGTTCTCGAACTGCTCGGCGTAGCTGTTGAGCTGCTTCGAGCGCAGGATGGCGTTGCCACCGAGGGCGACCACGATTCGGCGCGGCGAGGCCAGGGCCGCCGGGTCAGCCACGGGCGGCTTCCGTGGCGCCGCTCCTGCGGAAGACGACGGCGCCGTCGCGGAGCGCGCCCAGCCCGAACGGGTTGCCCTCGACCTTCATCCACTCGATCTCCGTGCTGGTGTACGGGAAGACGTCAATGCCCACGGGACACTCGCCGGGCAAGAAGGCCGGAATGGCGCCCAGCGCAGCCCGCTCGGCCTCACCGCGGGTGTAGAAGTCCAGCGGAGCGCCCTCGGGACACGAGTCAGGATACCGCGGCCCGACGTGGTGCTTGTCGAGATCTCCGGCGGTGTCGATCAGGCCGTCGGACGGTCGTGGGCTGGCCGGCAGCGCCGAGAGTCGCCGGGTCACCGAGAGCCCGCGGGCCTCTGCTCCCAGGCCCTGGTCGGGCGCCCCTTCACAGCCTTCTCGGCGGCCTGCCGGGCCGGGAACGCGGCCCACTCGAAGTCCGGACGATGTCGCGCGGACGACTGAGGCGCTCGTCGATGAGGCCTGCTGGCACGCGACTCCAGGTGGAGGTGACGTTGCCGGCGGGGTAGGACGATGAAGGGTGCGCCGTTCCGGCCGCCGGATCAGGCCCTGCGCAGGTCGTGCTTGCTGATCGGCAGGGACCGGATGCGCGTTCCGGTGGCGGCGAAGATCGCGTTCGTGACGGCGGGCGCGATCGGCGGCGTGCCCGGCTCGCCGACGCCAGTGGGCGCCTCGCCGCTCGGCACGATGTGTACCTCGACCTCCGGCATCTCGTCG
>CAZWXA010000705.1:0-226 GCA_964637755.1 uncultured bacterium
ACCCAGGTGCTGGGTATCAGCACGGACAGCCCCTTCAGCCACGAGAACTGGGCCAAGAGCGTCGGGATCAGCCATTACCCGCTCCTGTCGGACGTGCACCGCGCCGTCTGCCGGGACTACGGCGTGCACTGGCCGGACTGGAATGCCAACGTCCGCGCGACCTTCCTCATCGACAAGGGCGGCACGGTCCGCTTCATCGAGCGCTATGGCAAGGGCGAGCTGCCGG
>CAZWXA010000705.1:236-1517 GCA_964637755.1 uncultured bacterium
AAGAAGCTCGGCTGATTCTCCGGATCCCGCCGTCAGGCACCGGGCAGGCGCGCCACCGAGCGGCCGCCGCGGGGGCAACGGGCGCGAGCCTGGCCCGGACGGAGCGGTGAATGGTCGACGCCTGCTTCGAGTCGAGGTTCTGGGTGGCGGCGAGCCGGCCCGAGGTCTTCCGCTTCCTCACGGACCCGGAGAACCTCGCCCGGCTCGTCCCCGCGTCGCTGCACCTCCGCCGCCTGACACCCGGGCCAGTCACGATCGGCGGGGGCAGCGTGCTGGACTACCGGCTGCGCTGGCGCGGGATCCCCATCGGGCTCCGGATGTTCGTCCGTGAGTACGACCCCCCTGTCCGGCTCCTCGTCGTCCAGGTGCTGGGCCCGCTCGCCCGCTGGGAGCACCGGCTCATCTTCCTCGAGGCGGATGGCGGCACACGGGTGGAGGATCGCCTGGTGTACAAGCTGCCGCTGGGCCCGATCGGACGCGCGGCGCAGCGTCTGTTCGTGGCCCCCGACCTCGAGCGGATCTGGCAGCACCGGAACGCGGCGCTGGCCCGGCACTTCGGGCGGTCCCGGGTGGCGCGCGCGTGAGGCGGAGCGACGGACACCTGGCGCCACACCCCTGGACCGGATCCGACCCGGGCGCCGCCGGCGCGCGACCCCGCCGTCGAGCGAGCCCATCGCGAGAGCATCGGGAGACGGCGGATCGGCCGGGCGACCTCATCGGCGCCCACATGTCGATCGCGGGCGGCCTGCATCGCGCGCTCGAGCGCGGCATGGCGGCCGGCTGTGATGCCGTGCAGATCTTTCTCAAGAATCAGCTGCAGTGGAAGGGGAGACCGCTCGAAGACGCCGGCGTGAGGCTCTGGGAGGAGGCGCTCCGGGCGAGCGGGATTCGCGCGGTCTTCGCGCACGCCTCGTACCTGATCAACCTCGCGGTGCCGATCGAGACGGAGTGGCGCCGCGCGGTCGACGCGTTTCACGACGAGCTCGAGCGGGCGGAGGCGCTCGGGCTCGGGTTCGTCGTGATCCACCCGGGCTCTCATCGCGGCTCGGGAGCGGACGCCGGCATCGGCCGCGTCGTCGCCGCGCTCGACGAGCTGGTGCGGCGGACGCCGGGCTATCGGGTCGGGATCGTCCTCGAGAACACCGCGGGCGCCGGGGACACGGTCGGCCGGACGTTCGGCGAGCTGGGGGCGCTGCTCGAGCGCGCGAAGCATCCCGAGCGGCTCGGCGTCTGCCTGGACACCTGCCACCTGTTTGCCGCGGGGTACGACATCCGCGCCCG
>CAZWXA010000706.1:0-1517 GCA_964637755.1 uncultured bacterium
CGAGCGTCGTGTACGCGGAGAGCTTCTGACCCGTCGCGCTCCTGGCGAGGATCTGGAGGAAGACCATGAGGTCCGTCATCGAGGGAACGACCTTCTCGATCCCCATCAGCGCCACGTGGACCCGCGGGAGCGACGTCACCATGCGTCCGTTTCCCTCGTTCGTGACGAGGACGATCGTGCCGGTGTCGGCGACCGCGAAGTTGACGCCGCTGATGCCCATGTCGGCCTGGAGAAACTTGTCGCGCAGCGTGCCCCGGGCCAGGCGCGTGATTTCCTCCGGGTCGGCCGCGACCTCGCGGCCGAGCGCCGCGGCGAACACGGAGGCGATCTGGCCCCGGGTCTTGTGGATCGCGGGGGCGATGATGTGCGAGGGCTTCTCGTGGGCGAGCTGGATGATGTATTCCCCGAGGTCGGTCTCCGCGACGGTGATGCCGGCGTGCTCGAGCGCCTCGTTGAGGTCGATCTCTTCGGCGGCCATCGACTTGCCCTTCACCACCAGCTTCACCCGCTGCGCGCGGGCGATGTCGAGGATGATCCGGCACGCCTCCTCGCCCGTGGCCGCGAAGTGGACGTGGCCCCCGGCGCGTTCGACGTTGTCCGCGAGCTGCTCCAGGTAGCCGTCCAGGCGCTGCAGCACGGCCTCCTTGATCTGGCGCGCGCGGTCGCGCAGCTCGTCGCCCCGCGGGAAGGTGCGGAAGACCTCGTTGCGCGAGTCGACGAAGCGGGTCGTCGCGATCGTCAGCGCCTGCTGGAGGAACGGGTCCCTGGTCGCCTGGGCGGCCCGCTCGCGAAACGCCGCCGGCCCGGAACTCACCGGCAGCCTCGCCCCCCGTCTCGCCCCGCCGCGCGCGGTCCGCAGTTCCTGGCCCGGCGTGCCTGCGGCTTCGCCGCGCGCCGGGCCGGCTCGGCCATCGGCTTCCTGCGGCTCATCTGCCGTCTGCCATGAGCTCGGCGAGGTGCACCGGGCGGACGCGCGAGCCGCGGCGGCTCAGCCCGCCGCCGATCTGCAGCAGGCAGCCGGCGTCGCAGGCGACGAGACAGTCCGCGCCGGTCGACTCCACCGCGGCGAGCTTCCTGTCGAGGATCGACGCCGAGACCTCCGGGAGGCGGACCGAGAAGGAGCCGCCGAAGCCGCAGCACTCATCGGCCCCCGGAAGCTCGACCAGATCGATCCCCTCGAGGCTCCGGAGGAGCGTCCGCGGCGCCGCGGACTCGCCGAGACCCCGCAGCAGATGACAGGAGTCGTGATAGGTCACGCGCCCGCTGCGGGTGGCGGCCAGCCGCGTCACGCCGACCTTCTTCACCAGGAACTGCGACAGCTCCCAGGTCCGGCCCGCCAGGGCCCGTGCCTCGCGGGACGCCTCGGGATCCTCCCGGAGCAGGCCCGGATACTCCTGCTTGAGCATCCACGCGCACGAGCCGGAGGGGACGACCACGTGCTCGGAGTGCCTGAAGAGCCGGAGCGTGCGGCGCGCGATCGGCGCCGCCGCGCGGTGGTACCCCGAATTGAACAGCGG
>CAZWXA010000707.1:0-1508 GCA_964637755.1 uncultured bacterium
CAAAGTGGAATACTTCGAGGGCACACCGATTCCGACGAGCATCGTCCCGCTCGGCATATTGATGCTGGCGTTTTATCGCGGCAATCTGTATCGAGTGGAACTGCTCGGCGTCGAATGGCATGTGATCGCGCTGCTCTTCCTCGTGTCTGGCTCGCTGATGATCAGCAAGACGCTGCGGATTCGCAAGCCGTAGCCGCGAGGAGCTGACCAGCCTCGAACGCGTCACGGACCTTGGGCGCATCGAGCTGCTGATGACCAGGCTGCCCGAGCTGGTCGGGTCGCCCCTGTCCCTCAACGCGCTGCGAGAGGACCTCCAGGTGAGTCACGCCACCGTGGCGAACTGGATCGCGATCCTCGAGCGCCTCTACGCCATGTTCCGGGTCGCCCCGTTCGGCGCTCCTCGCCTCCGCGCCGTGCGCAAGGCGCAGAAACACTATCACCTGGACTGGTCACTGGTGCCCGGCGACGCGCCGCGCTTCGAGAACCTCGTGGGGGCCCACCTGCTGAAGTGGGTGCACTTCCTGCAGGACACCGAGGGGCGCGACGTGGACCTGCGGTACTTCCGCGACGTCGACGGGCGCGAGGTCGATTTCGTCGTCGTCGAGAAGCGGCGGCCCACCCACCTGGTCGAGTGCAAGTGGGCGGACGCGCCGGTGGACCGGGGGCTCCGCTACCTCAAGCTCCGCTTCCCCGACGCCGAGGCCTGGCAGCTCTCCGCGGTGGGGACCAAGGACTTCGTGAGCCCCGAGGGGATCCGGGTCTGCTCCGCGCTCGAGCTGCTCCGCCGCCTCCCGTGACTGTTGTATCCTTGGTCCTCGATCACAGGAGGTGATCCATGGACATCTCGAGAAGGGCCTTGCTCGCCTGCGCCCTCGCGGTAGCCGCCGCGGGTCTGATCCCGAGGGCGGGCGCCGCCGCCAGGCCCACTATCACCGTCTACAAGTCTCCCACCTGAGGGTGCTGCACCGCGTGGGTCGTGCACCTGCGAGCGAATGGCTTCCCCGTCAAGACCGAGGACACCGAAGAGCTCACGGCCATCAAGAAGAAGCACGGCGTGCCGCGCGCGCTCCAGACCTGCCACACGGCGCTCGTCGAGGGCTACGTGGTCGAGGGCCACGTGCCGGCCGATCTGATCGATCGGCTGCTCAGCGAGCGCCCGCGGATCGTTGGCATCGCGGTCCCCGGCATGCCCCTCGGCTCCCCGGGCATGGAGGCGCCGGGCCAGACGCCCGAGCGCTACCAGGTCCTCACATTCGACCGGAGCGGGCGTTCCGGGGTCTTCGCGAGCCGCTGACCCCAGGTCGGTCGCCCGGGATCCTGGACGCGAGGGGGCGCCAGCCCGGGGGAAGACGAGGGAGCGCAGCGGGCGGCCGGGCGCCCCTGACCCGTTTCCGAGCGCGGGCAACGCTGACGTGCCCGGGGCTGGACACGTCCCCTTCGGCCGCTCGTCAGTGGTCCGTGCGGGCTCCGAGATCCTCGAGCATGTCGCAGGCGTGGGGCCAGCGGCG
>CAZWXA010000708.1:0-1506 GCA_964637755.1 uncultured bacterium
TTGTAGGTGAACGAGTCATAGTTGTCGAGCACGAAGATCAACGGACCCACGCCTTGGCTCCCTCGATGGCCGACAGCACGGCCGAGGCCTTGCTCACCGTCTCCTCGAACTCGCGGCGCGGGTCCGAGTCGGCCACGATGCCTCCGCCGGCCTGCACCCAGGCGCGGTCCCCCTCGGCCACCATCGTGCGGATGATGATGCACGAATCGAGGTTGCCGGAGTGGTCAATGTAGCAGACCGCCCCCGCGTAGGGGCCGCGTAAGTCCGGCTCCAGCTCGGCTATGATCTGCATGGCGCGCACCTTCGGCGCGCCGGTGACCGTGCCGGCCGGAAAGGCGGCCCTCAGCGCGTCGAACGAGTCGCGCCCGGTGGCGAGCCGGCCCGTCACGCGCGACACCAGGTGCATGACGTGGCTGAACCGCTGCACCGTCATGAGCTCGGGCACGCCGACGCTGCCCGCCTCGCAGACCCGCCCCAGGTCGTTGCGCCCCAGATCCACCAGCATCACGTGCTCGGCGCGCTCCTTCCCGTCGGCGCGCAGGTCCGCCTCGAGCCTCGCGTCCTCGTCCGGATCCTTCCCGCGCGGACGCGTGCCGGCGATCGGGTGCAACTCCACCTGCCGGCCCTCCGCGCGCACCAGCATCTCCGGCGATGCCCCGGCCAGGCAGAAGTTGCCGTCGCGCAGGAAGTACATGTACGGCGATGGATTGATCCGGCGCAGCGCCCGGTAGACGGCGAACGGATCGCACGTCAGCCTCATCTCGAACCGCTGCGACAGCACCGCCTGGAAGATGTCGCCGGCCCTGATGTGCTCCTTCGCCTTCTCGACCATGGCGGTGTAGGCGCGCGGCGTTATGTTGGAGCGCGGTGCGCGCGCCTTCCTCGCCGGGGCGAGCGGTGCCCTTCCCCGCCGCGGTGAGCGGGCCAGGTCGGAGGCGAGACGATCCAGACGCTCCTGCGCCGCAGCGTATTGCCTCCTGAGCGGTCTGCCATCCTCCTCCGTCAGGACCGAGGCGATCAACAGGACGCACATCCTCAGGTGATCGAACGCCAGCACCGTGTCGTACAGGCCGAACCAGGCGTCGGGCAGGCGCCCGCTGTTTTCGCCCGGGCACCCCACCGGCTCGAACAGTCTCACGGCGTCGTAGGAGACGAACCCGACCGCGCCGCCGGTGAACCGGGGCAGGTCTGGAACGCGCACCGGATGCAGCGGGCGGAAGATCTCCCGGAGCCGGTCCAGGAAGTCTGCGTCACCCCTGGCCTCCACCACCCGGTACGGATCGCGCCCCACGAACGAGTAGCGGGCGATCCGCTCGCCGCCCTCCACCGACTCGAGCAGGAACGACCGCCGCGAGCGGGAGGCCGTGGACAGGAACGACAGGACGGGCGTGAGGCAGTCGGCCGGCACCTCCCTGGCGACCGGGATCACGTTGCCCCGGCCGGCCAAGGACCGGAAACCCGAGAAGGAGGCGGACTCCAGTCAGGCCTCCGGGACGGTGAAGACCA